>MPMP01000130.1 GCA_002238565.1 Albidovulum sp. bin36 | reverse complement strand
GCACCGTGGCAAGTTCGCTGGCATGGGCGCGGCTGGCGGCGTGCCGGTTTCTCATGCGACGGGTGGCTCGAGAAATAGGTTCTTGATTGAAAAAGATTTAATAACAATGACTTATGATTCAAACTCTAAAGCTCCCCCTCAAGGTAAAACGGGGTTTTCCGACCGATCTTACATCTGTGCCGAGGCCGTTCCGGCCATTCGTCGGACGTGTCGGGCCGCATCTGGAGGCCTCGATCATCCACGACTACCTGTATGTCGCGTGGCAGATTGGTGGGCTGCCTCCCACCGACGATATGCGGCGATTTTCGGACGAGGTCATGCTTGCGGCAATGCCGGCGTCGGGAATGGGCTGCAAAGCCCATGCGATCTACTAGGCCGTTCGGCTCTTCGGCACCTGTATCTTCTACGGAAAAATCGGAAGCCTTGGATTTTGAAAGAAAAAAATATGCCGCGATGCTGCTTCCAAAAATCGAAGGAACTGGAGACGGAAGAAGCGGGCGAAACCTGAAAAGCCGATGCCGATCAGCGACATGATTGGCGGCCCATGCCGAACCGGACGCCCGCCGACGGCGGTCTCGGCGCCGACGAAGGCTCTCGCCGGCAAGACGGCAGATCCTTTCAAAAATTGAAATTCAAACGGGCGGCGCCTTGATTTGCCGCCGTGTCGATGCGGCGCGGTTGGGCGGGATGCGGGCGCGGCGATTCAGCCGGTCTTCGGCTGTTTCGGGTTTTCAGCGGGATTCTCGGCATTGGCCGTCCGTTCGTTTTGATTTGCGGATCGATGCCATGCACGTGAAATGTTCCGGGACGGCAATGCGGGATCCAAAAAAAATGAAATAAGTTTCGGGGGCGAATGCGCTTGCTTACGTTGCGGAACCTAGCGGCCGATTTCCGATTCGATCGACGGCCCCGCGCCTTGCCGCGGCGGGATGCGTCTGTAGACCTTCCGCCCGAACCCGGCCGTCGATATGCTTCGCAAGGTTTCGCTGCGCCCATGGCCTGCCGCTTCGGAATTTTGCTCCGGCGCCCGTTGAGCGCCTATGCCGCGCCGGCCCGATTTGACCTCCGGCCGGTCCGAGCGGGAATTCCCGAATATTCCTTTCGAAATGCAAGCTGATCGTTTGGACCGACCGAGCTTTTGCGAATGAGTCCTTCGAAAGGAAGGCCGGCCTCGAACTGGCGGTCGGCCCGGCGCGCGCGTTTTCAGCTCCCGAAAGCCTAATAGCGGGCTGACCGGATTGATTGCCCGGCTTTGCGCTTTCGGAATTGGACGACGGCGTGAAGCGGTTTCGAGCGCATGGCGGTTTTGATCGCATGCTTGTTTTTTGGGGTCCGCGCGTCGGTCCGTTTGAACTGTTCTCGCGGCATTGCAGCGCCTGTACCGGTTTCGCGGGGCTAGGCGGGCGTGGCTCGTTCGAACCGTTCCGGAACGACCGGTTCCTTTTGAAAACAGAAAAGCCGCGGCGGACTCTCTCGGCGGCGCATGCGCCGCCTTTTGCATTGGAAGCAGTCGATGGATTTCGTCGCGGCTGTTTCGCCTGAGCAGGCTCTTTCCGCTTGACGGCGTACCTTCGGAATAGAAACGATTCCCCGCGCAACCGCTTTCGCGCTGGAATTCCGCCGGTCGAGAACGCCGCTCGGCTTTGCGCGGACCGTCGGCTTTAGAGCTTCGATGCGCACGGCGACCTGCGAAGGCCGCCGCGTTCAGGTCGTTCCCGCCTTCGCAACTCGGTCGGAATCGACTTCGTTGTCCTAGTAAAAACTGGAAAGAGCTAGGTAGTCCGCGTGTTTCGCAATCGCCCGAATGATCTCGCGCTTTAACTGCCGAGCTGCTTTGAAGGAGAAGCCGGCCATCCGCCTGCGACACTTTGGGACCGTTCCATTCCTGTCGCGTCTTGGAAAAACAAATATCTTCAATGAAAATACGAGGGCCGGCCTGGCGGGTTCCGAAAGCGTTGATGTCAATATCGACCTCCGCCGACCGAGGCCGGAGCGACGCTCGCCCAAGCGGCGCCAGTTCAGGAATTCCGAAAGGCTTCGCTGAATTTGGAATCGCGTCTTGATTTCGGGCGTCGGCGCTTGCTCGATTCGCTGCTCGACCGGGCGCGTGCTTAATGTTCCGCTATGGCGGGCAAGTATTCTATAAAAATTTCTATTGAAAGAAACATCAGGCCTTGTTCCGAATTGGCCGTCCCGCGCAATTCAAGCGAAGCTGCTGCATTCGGCGAATTCGAAGCGCGCGGAGCTGAACCTGCTTCCAACTACGCGAAAATCCCTTTGAAAATATAGCGGGACGTTATTTTTGATTTTGTCTCCCGGGCTGCGATAGGTTCCGTATTCTTGCAGGAAAGGGAAGGCGTGGGTTCGGTTTATTTGGGCGGGAGCGCGGCTGGGCGGCGAGGCGAATCGGCGCTGTTTCACGGGAGGCGTACGGTCCAGCCGGAATGTTTCGCATGCTCCCGGATGAGAAGCTCGATTGGGAGTTGATGCGGAATTCGGCGCGCTTGGGTTGTTCTATGGGTTGTGGATGCATTGGGACCGGGGCGCGGGTGTTGCTAGTTTGCAGCACAGCGGCGCATTTGAGTTGCTATGGGCGCGGCTTTTGTCGATTCGACACCGCCTGTATGCGAGAAGGCTCCGATTGAACTCCGGCGATTCTGGCTGAAGCGGGAAAGCGGGAGGAACACAACGGAGAAAAAAATGAAGAAACTCTTATATTCATCTGCGGTGCTTATTGCCTCCTGCGGGATGGCTGCTGCGCAAGTGAGCGTTGGCGGTGCCGCCAAGGTCGGTATTAAGTATACCGAAGGTGCCGGCATGGGAATGTCGATTTTTCACGATGTCGACCTGACTCTTGCACTTTCGGGCCAGACGGACGGCGGGCTTTCGTTCGGGGCGGAAATGACGATTGACAACAACCAGGGCGTTGATTCAAAACTAACAATGTCGTCGGATGAAATGTCAGACACACAAACCGCACCAGACAGTGATACGAACACGCATCCAGGAATGTACTATGATGCCATGGGTAAAGCCGTATTTCTTGGTGCCGACGGAATGCCGGTTTATTCCGTCATGGACGAAGCGGGCTCGGCGACAATGACGACCTACATTTCGAATGTAAGGGGATCGACATTCACGTTAGCTGAACCAACAACACCCCAAACCACTAATACAGCTTACTCGGTAATGATGATAGAAATTCCTGCTGATGGAGATGATCCTGGATCGTTAATTGCCGCTGCCGTTGATGATGACGGTAAGGCTGACAACGTTCCGTGGGCAGAAGCATTCGCCGGAAACGCTGACACCCCCACGGGTGGGGCAATATATGTCGTCGGTATGGGCGAGTATGCAGTTGAAACCGGAACAGCAGCTAATTTTAATATTGTGAAAAAAGTAGGCACAAGTTGGGTTGTCACTAATTCTACTCCGATTGAGTACACAGCAGCATCTGATGAAGCCGGGCTTTTGGTCAACAAAGCTGGAACTGACGACGGCAAAGTGAGTGCAAATTTGGCAGCAGTTTTGACCGCGATTGATCGCGCATTGTCAGCTATGAATGACGGAAGTGCTGTAGACCAAATGCCGGATCAAAATGAGATTTCCTTTACGGACACGAAATCTGTGGAATCAGCAGAATTGTCCAATAATAATCTTTCAGACGATTCCTCGGTCTACATTTCCGGCGGTTTCGGAAAAATCAGCGTAGGCGCTGTCGATGCAGGCGATAACTTTGCTTCAGGAATTGCCGATGTAGGCTTCGACGGAATTGGCGTGGACGACGTGGCCGAAGGCCTTAGGGGAAAATCTGCCAAAGACTTCCTTTATGAATTTACGGCTGGCGGCGTTTCGTTCGGCCTATCAGCCGACGCGAAAGGCGACAATTCCGCCCTGGGTATCAAGTACTCTCTCGATCCCATTTCGGTTGGAATTGGATATGCGAATCTCGGCGAAGGCGATAATGTCCTTTCGATCGGCATCGGTGCATCGCTTGGCGGCGTTTCCACCAATCTTATGTATTCCACGCAAAAGAGTGGCGGAACGGCGACTGGTATGGACGCAAGCTTCGCGGCTGCGGATAACATGACGGTTACCATTGCCGCCGCATCTGAAAAAGATGCCATGGGAATGTCGGAAAGCGCATATGGCCTTGGACTTTCATTCGACCTCGGCGGTGGCGCAACGCTCGGAACAGGCGTCGGCTCTGTTAGAGGCGTTACGAAAGCCGAACTTGGCTTGGGCCTGACTTTCTAAGTATTGTTTGCAGACTTGATCGAAGAGCGGGCTTCGGCCCGCTCTTTTTTTGTGACTAGTTAACGGCCAGGCCCGCCAGCAGATTGAAAAACTCCGGAAAATTCACAGCGGCAATTCCAGCGACTATGAAAGTCGCCCCCGGACCGAATGATTTTACGCCGCCATTCGCGGAGGCGGCGTTCAAAAGAAATAGTCCCCGAGCAAAGGCAATGTATCCAAGAAGCTGGGCGAGCATCGCGAAACTCTCGACAATTTGCAGAGCGAACGGCGTTCGGGACTGCTGGAGCAGGGAATCTCCGTACGCGAATATGGCCGACGGGCTGGAAATCGAGCTTGAGCCGAATATGGATTCCAGCCCGACGGATACGGCCTCGGGAAACGCCAGGAAAGAAGTCCCGATCAGGAATCCGGTGATCGGCGAAGCCCAGCTTCCCGCTTGAACGCCGAGCTCGGACCGGCGAACGGCTAGAAGCAGCGATTTAACGACGATGACGATGCCTAGCAGGTAGCAAACGGCGCGCAGCAAATTCCCCAGAAGCGGAATGATATCCGCTGCATTGGCCAGCAGAGCGTTCAATTCATCGCGCCGAGTAGCGTCGCGGCAGCCGCGTTAGTAATCAGGGGCATGCGGTCCTTTCCGGATGCGAGATAGGATGGCGATGGAAACAGCCTGGATTGCGTTCGGGATTTCGATCGGCAGCAGTCCGGTATTCGGTTCTCGGCCTAGATCTTCGTTGGCGGCGAGATCGAATTATCAATGCCGGCAGCGGTCCATGGACGGGTCGGCCGTTAAGGCTGCCGCTAGGATTTGCCTCTTGGACGACTTGCATTCTACTGCGCCAAGTTGCCGCGAGGCATGAATCCCTCCGTTGAATACTCGGAGGCTTCAACGCCCATTCGAGCCTCCCAGCTTATGTATTCCAGCCATCCAACTTCTAAGCTATTGCTCCGAACCCGCGCTTCAATCATCGGCATCGCCGCTTCGCGCCCGAATTGCGCTGCCCGCGCCGCATTCGATCGCTGCCGCCTTTCGAGATTTCCTTTAGCGTTCATCGCCCGCTGCTTTCCAAGCTCGCAGGACTAGGAGATTTTTGTAGACCTGCTGCTCTGGCCGATCTCGGTCGCGCGTCCTCTCGAACTTGTCCCCCGAAAAAATCGCGGGCAATGAAAGCGATCCCAGCTCGCGAAACCTCCCGCCAGCGGTGATTTCAATGCCGGATCAGATCAAGCGGATGGCGCGGCAAGCTAGGAATCGACCGGCGATTTCCCGCGCGCGGCGCTATGCCGGGCAAATTCCGCCAGGATGCTTCAATTGCCGGAAACCATTCATTAATCCTCAACGATTGTTTCGGGACCCGCCGGCGTTAAGAACAGCACTCCGATCGGATACCTCTCCTTTAGTGAGATCACGGGACCGGAGCTGGCGGACGCCTCCAGATCGGACTTAATTCGATCGGCGGCGCCGGCAACGCCGGCGAAAAAGCTTTCCCGAATGCTGGGCTTGTCGGACACGATCGCTGAATTCCCGCCGAACTCTATGGCGGTCCGGCGCGGCCGGGAAGCGTGGGCGGCAACGTCGGACAGGAACGATGCCGCCATTAGCGGGCCGAGGCGAGGCAGAAGCGCGTCGTGGATATCGCTCGCCAGCGCGACCTTCGCCGTTATGCCGTCAATGCCGACGGCTTCGATATTGTGCAAATCTCCATTGGGATCGACAAGCCTGTCGAAATTCAGATACAGGCCGTCCGCGCTCGGGTGCGCGGTAAAGCCGCCGAGAACCCTGGCCCCTTTCAAAGGGCCTTGCACGACGACCGCGGCGACGGGCGACTCCAGTCGCGAGTCGACGGCCAGCAATGTTTCCGCATAGAGAATTTCCCCTGCCGGAATTCTTATCTCCGGCACTTTCTTCGCACGTCCTGTTCCGACCATTTCATTGCTCCCTTCGCTGTCTTTTGCTTCTAGCGCGAGCGAGTCGCCCGCGTTCAATTTAACGCTGGCCGGAGCCGGAATGGCCATTGCTCCCGCCAGCGCGTTCATTTGCCCGAGGGCAAGGTTGAGATAAGGATTTTCTTCGGCGGAAATAGAATTCGCGGATCTTGGCTCCGCAGGCAATTCCGGCAGGTCGGGTCGGCCGAACTCAATTTCACGCCGGGCGCTCGGTTCAGACTCGGCTTGCCCCGTCTCGGTCTCGGCGGGCGTCTCGATCGTCCAGGGATCGAATTCCCTGGGCGGGATCGTAACGATGCCCTCGAGCGTCGCTTCGGGTACGGAAATAAACGAGTTGCCTTCATCATAGGCCTGGTCCGCGTTGATCTCGTTCGCCGCCTGAAGAGTTTCGCGATAGCGGTCGGACTCGCGCTGCCGCTCTCCTCCCGGAGTCGCGTCGAGAGGCGGAACTCTCGGCAGATCTGAGGGAGGAAGCTCGAAATCCTTCCAGGCAAAGTAGGCGGATGCGCTTGCGCCGGCCAATACGACGGCAAGCAGAAGGGCTCTCCTAGGCAGGCGCCGCCTACGCAGGCCGGCCGCCGCCGATCTGTCCGGTTCGAACAGCGTGAACTCGTCGTGCTGCTCCCGTCGTCCCGAATCCTTGATGGGTTTCCACAATCTGGAAAGCAAGTCTTGTCTTCCTATGGCAATTCGACATCGGCGCGAGTAATCGCGCCGCCTATCGAAAACAGCAGCACCGGGCTTGCCGAAAGCCGGTAGGCGTGAACTCCGTCCGGGGAGGACGCGGTTTCGGTCCAGGGCGGGGATACAAGGGTATGCGCCGACCTGACGTACAGGTCGTCGCCAATGAGCCAGGCCGACGCCTGCGCGCCGCTGACGGGAACGCGTGCCGCGTCGTCCGGCAAGCCGAAGCCGTCCAGAGCGAATCGAATATAGTTTTTCGGCTTCGGCGAAGAACCCCGCCCCCTTGTATCTTCAAGCGCGCGTCTGCGCAGGACCCTGATCTCATGTCGGAAGTGAGCGGACTTCCTGTCGACGATAACTCGCGCGACGACGGGCAGCGGCTCGTCTTCTAGAACAACGACAAGGTTGGTCCACCCGACGCGAACCGCAGGCGAAATCGCCAGCGAATTCGTTCCTTCGCCAAGGTCGACGATGCGATAGTCGTCGCCGTTGCCGACGACATGCTGCCTGATCGCCCAGGGGTTTCCAAAGGCGTCGAAAAATCCGATCACCGAAGCGATGCCCGGCGATACTCGTAGGGAGGGAGGCGGGTCGCCCGGCTCCAGCATGACGATTTCGGCTTCGACCAGAGGAGTCGGTTCCGGAATCTCTCTAATCGCCCTCTCGTTCTCCTCGAAGATCTCGCGGTACCTGCGCACCATGTCGGGAGTCATCGGAAAGGCTCGTCTCAGAGCTTCCTCGAATCCTTCGGCTCTCGAGCCGAAACCGGACGCTCCCGCCGGAAAGCCGGCTTGCGCCGTGCGGACGTTCATTTCGGCAGCCGGCGGGCCTGTCCCGACATCGCTCGGGGATAGCTGCGTTTTGGACGGGCTTCGCAAGGATTCTTCGAGCAGTCTCCGGTCCTGAATTCCGCCATGGTAAGCTGACTTGAGATGCTCGCCGGCTCCCGACGAAAAGCCGGGGCGAACATCGGCAAGGCATGATGCAAGAGCAGCGGCGATCCCGGCGGCGAGCGGGAACGCGAACCGGCATGGAGCCGGGCCGAGGGGATGCTTGCTAGCCGCCACCGTTTCAGTCCTGCAGGCGGCTTGGCCGCACGAGAATTCGAGTGATGCCGACCGCGTTCGGCGATTGCCATGTCGGCAGCCTGGCGACGACGATCTCGGCCAGAAGGTTGTCCCTGCTGACCTCGCTGGATGATTCATAGGTGATCGTAAGAGGCACCTGCAGCGTCCAGCTGTACCGCTTCCGCTCGTCCAGCCCGGAACTGGCGATTACCGCGCCGTTGGCGACAACCGTGGATACGAGCCTGCGCTCGCGAATATACGACAGCATGCCCGAGCTCTCGACCGCGTCGAGGAAATTGTTCCAGCCCGAGGGATGCTCGAAATACTCCGCCGCGTCGGACAGGTCGTTCCGCCAATTGGCGAAATCAATCGTCATGGAGCGCGTCGCCGCCTCCACCGCGAAGTTCGTAACCTGCCCGTCGGTCAGAAACGGGCGGGATACCGCCACCAGCGGCAGTATCCCGCCGTCTTCGCGTGCCGCGAAGTACCTCGGCTCCGGCTTGGAAAGCAAAGTCCACGCCGCAACGCAGACGGACAGGCCGGTGACCGCCGTCATGACCAGCACCGCCTTGGTCATGAAGCCGTGGCTTCTCTGCCAGGTTTCGTGCCTCAGCCTCGCGGCCTCGGCGGCTCCGAATCTCTTTGTTGCCGACATTGCGCCTTAAAACCTTTCGCGCCGAATGCGCTTTCGTTCCGACGGGGCGGACGCGCCGTCGTTCGTCCGGAGCATCGCAGGGCCGCCGCGCGGGATCTAGGGAGGAGGTCGTTGCGCGGCGGCCCTGGCGATGAACCTAAAGCCTAGATAATGTCGCGCCGCGTAATTTCCCAAGGGCAATCCGCGCGAATTCGCCAGGAGCGCGCTTTTCAATGTGGATAACTTTACAGAGGGCTGCCGAACGCGGGATTCGACTGCCGGTTCGGCCGAGTTTTCGAACTTGACGGCTTGATTCCGGCAATCGGAAGTTCGAATTCTTGATCTTGAATCTACTTTTTTCGACCGCCGGCCCGAATCCCGCTGCAGTCCTATCCGCCGCCGTCCGCCTCTTCGGCTGCGAGTCCGCGCGGGCCCGCGTCGCGCTCCTTGCAGTTCGGAAGCGAGCAATCGGTTTCGAGGGATTCGAACAGGTAGTCGACGGGCTCTCTTTGAAACCGCCGGCCTCGGGCCGGTATGATTGGCCCGTTTATCCATGTACGCAGCAATATCGGCAGATTGCCGGGATTGATGCCGAGAGCTTGCAGCCGCCAGAACAGTATCGCGGCGACGGCGAGCAGAACAAGCGTCCATATGCGGAAATGCAGCAGGGCCAGTCCTATGAACAAAACGATTCTCGCATCGAAAACCAGAAACAGCGCGGGCTTCTGGGTTTCGCGCCAATAGTTGGTATCGCCGATCTTCATTCCTATCTCCCTGCTTGCGGCGCGGCGTCGCCGATCAGCCTGGCGGCGTCGGCGCGTGCGATCGTTCCCGATTCAAGCGAAGCGAGAACGGCCTTTCGCAAGCTCTGCCGAATAGGTCCGGCCGCGCCGCCGGAATCAATCGCCTCGGCAATCAATTGCGGCCATTCCGGGGGCGAAGCCGCGGCGAGCGATTCTCTGAACCGCTCGCCGAATTCCAGGTATTCCCGAATCGGAACGCGGCCGTTTCCGGAGGCGTTCGCGATCAGGTGCTGAACCGAGAAGAACCTTAGCGACGCGGCCAGATCCCCGGCTCTCATGGCGCGTTCGCTCGCCGGGAAAGCCGCCAGCAGCCGCCGAACGCCTTCGGCAACGGAGCCCGCATGCGTCGTCGTGTAGACGAGATGCCCCGTCAGGGATGCTTCCAGCGCCGCCGATACGGTCGGCAGATCCCGCGCTTCTCCGACGATGACGATATGCGGCTTGCGCCGCAGCGCCGAGCGAACGCCCGCGGCGAAGCTTTCGACATGGCGGCCGATTTCCGATTGCCCGACGATGGACGGCGATCCGGAACGCAAGCGCGCGATATCGCTGAACGCGTATTCGATGGGAGCTTGAAGATCGACGATCTTCACGGGCCTTTCGCCGTTTTCAAGGTGGTGGCGTGCGAGAGCGGCGAGCGTGGCGGACTTCCCGCTGCCGGTCGCGCCGGCGACCACGACGAGGCCGCTGCGGGGCGACATGGCGTCCGCCTCCTCCTTGGACAGCCCGGCGAAGGCGAGGTCCGGAGTCGTTCGGGGCAGCACCCGGAACGTCAGCTCGACCCCGAAGCCGTCGAATCCGTGCACGCCGGTGGCGTTGACCCGGAATCTCTGCTTGCGGCCGTCGCCGAGATTGATCTCGTAGGAGAAGTCCAGTACGCGCAGCCCCTTGATTTCCGCGCCCGCGTTCGGAGCCTGGAACGCTTCGGCGAGCACGGCGTCGACTTCGGTCGGAGACCATGGCCGGCGGCCGACTCGGAACAGCTGCCCCGAGATTTCGGCCCGAGGCTGCTGGTCCGACTGAAAGGTTACGTCCGACGCGCCCGAGAGAACGCAGGACATCAGTATTCTCTTGAAATCCGCAATGGCGATTCGCGACGGTTCGTTCGGCACGCGAAGGCGGGCGCCGCCGGAAGCTTCGGCGGCGAGAACGGCGGCTCCGCAGGCTGCCGCTCCCGAATCTGAAGCGGGATCCATGGCTCTCATTCCGTTGCGGCAATTCTATTGCCGGACGGGTATTCGCCGTCGTCGACCCGAAATCCCGCCCGCGTGACTATCCGCGCGGCGCGCTCGCCGGTTCGCAGCATGCTCGGCGAAGCTGAATCGGCTGGATCCGTGGATTCCAGTAGAAGCCTTTCGACAATTCCCCGGTCGGCGAGCTTTCGAAAGCGAAGCATACCCTCGTACGTCCGGCGCAGCTTCGACAGCCTGATTTCCAATTCGGAATTGGCCTGTTCGGTGCCCGCATTCCACCCTTGCTCGATCCACTTTCGGAATTCGATCTCCTCCTCGTCTCCCATGGGCTCGAGAGACGCAGGCAGTGCGGCGGGAGACTGCGGATAGAACAGTAGATAGTCCCGCCAGGTCGGCACGCGAGGCGCAAGCCTGCCTTGCTCGACGATCTCGTATTGCTCGTCGGCGGCGCGAGCGACCCCGTTCGGTCGAATTCGCATCAGG
The DNA here is from genome assembly GCA_002238565.1 of Albidovulum sp. bin36. Taxonomy (GTDB): domain Bacteria; phylum Pseudomonadota; class Alphaproteobacteria; order Rhodobacterales; family Rhodobacteraceae; genus JAPPFL01. Next base: position 3,102 of record MPMP01000130.1, on the reverse strand, counting down.
TTGACAGAAAGCGATACCGACGGAGGAACAACGTAGCCGGTACCGGACGGCGCGGGCCGGGCGACCAGCCGGAAGTCGTACTCCCGCGAGAGTTCGCGCCCCCTGTCTTCCAGGATGCCGAGGATCTCCCAGGCCCTTCGCGCATAGCCGTGCTGGCTTCCGTGGGCGTGCGCGGCTTCGCGCAAAGCCTTTCGGCGCAGGCCTTCGACTCCTTTCGGCGAATCGATCGACGCGCGTTCGCCCAGTAGAGCTTCAGGTCTGGCCGGCGGTTCGGGTCCGCGCCGCAATCTTTCGGACGCGAGCGCGCTTCTCTTGGGATCTGTCGGCTTCTCGTCAATTTTCCCGGATGCGAAATCGCACGCGCTAGCGAGAAGCATGGAGGCGAGAAGCGGCATTCCCAGGACCGATATCGGGAGTCGCTTCATTTACCGGCCGTAGTCGAGTCTTATGCCGCTTTCGAAGGGCAGGAGCTCTAGCTTGCCGATTCCCGCCAGCTGCTCGTCCAGCCTGCGAATGATTTCGGGCAATTGCGCTCCATAGTCGTAGAGAGCGACATTCCCGCCCTTCGACGGCTTCCTTCCCTTTATTAGCAATTCGACTTGCCGACTCTTCGCCAGCGCGGCGAGAAGAGGCTCGATAGGCCCGTTCCATTCGATATCGTATTTTAGCTCGTCCCCTTCGATATCCGGAATGTCTAGGCCGTTTCCGGATATGCGAGTCTTCGGAGGCCATGCATCGGGACTCTCGATCGCGCCGATCGCTTCTCGCTTGACGGCTGCCGTTGCCCGAGCCGCCTTTCCGATGGCGATTTCGGAACGGTCGCCGGCTTCGCCCGTCGAAGCCGGGATCTGGCTTTCGGTCATGAAGCAGGAGGAAGCCGATAGCAGAACAGCAAATGCGGCTCCGCGCAAAATTCGCGATAGTGAAAAAATTGGAGCCACTTGCGTCGAGTTCCTCGTTCGGCCTTGTTCCCTCCTAACCGCCGGCCGTGAAACTTCGCGGTTCGACGGATGGCGAATTCAAATTTTATGCGTGGATAAATTTACCGCGCTCGGAAATTCGCGGCTGCTCGGCCGGAATGTCAGCGCGCTATTCGCGTTTCTCGGCGGCGGCGGACTTGCCGCACCCGTTCGGGCCGGCCGCGACATGGAGCATCGGCACCGCGGGAAGCGCCGGCTGGCCGATTTGCACGGACTTCTAAACGGATCGCGGGATTATTCTGTCTCCGTCCTTCGTCCGTGCGATGTTGGCGCCGTCCGACCGGATCCCGTAATGCGTTGCTCCCGCTTCCACCTGTGCTGGGAGGTCGACCCTGATTTGATCCTGCCAATCCTTCGGTCGACCGGGCTTCTTCGGCGGCGCTGCTGCTTTCTTGAATATGCCCTTACTGGCGACCTTTATTCCGATGTCGGCGGAAATCAATCCGCTTTGAAGAACGCCTGCGATCATGGCGTCCATCAACAAGATTTCCTCGCCGTTGCCGGGACCGAGCTTCTATGAGAGAGTCTGCCGTTGTGAAGGAGATGACCCGGCGTCCAAGTGCGCAAGCGCCTTGGGCCGGCAAGGGCCTCCCCGACGAAAAACTCGTCCCGCACCCCAAGACATCGAGCGACGGACCGCGTCGTCACATGTCGTCCGGGATACGTCATGCGGTAGCCTATTCCCGCTCGTCGAGGATATATGTCGGCTTCGCGTCATCGTGTCGACGGCTGTGCGGAAGTGCGGGATTTTGGCTATTCCCCGCGCTTTTGCAGGATTGCCTGTTTTTCACCATTGCTTGACTTTTTGTCGCCGCCGGGACCTTCGGGTCGGCTCCGGCATCATCAAGTGAGGCAGCAAGCATGTCTTCGTCGACCGCCTCAAGCCGAGCGATAAATTCCAGCCGTTCGAAACCTGGCGAAGGTAATCGGACTGCAGGGACGCGCCGCGGCCCTCGACGCCATGCGCGCCCGGCAGGAAACCGCGCGAAGCCCGGTCGAGGATTACCGCGCCGCGACTACCTCGTCATCGCAATCAATGGCAGCCAGGACACCATTCTGGAGGACCTGTAGGGCATCGACTGGACAAGCGAGCCGCACGACAGCTGCGAGACGCTCGACAAGGGGCACGGCCGCATCGAACGGCGCCGCTGCGACGCGGTCGACCTGGCGTCCCCCGAATGGGACGGCTGCTGCGATCTCTACGGACGAAAGCAGGCCATCCGGATCCGCCGAACGATCGAATGCGTCAAAACCGGGAAAGTATCTGAAGAAACCACCTACTGCCTGACCTCGCTCGACAGGGCCTGGGCCGATTCCAGCATGCTGCTCCGCATCGTCCGCGAGCGCTGGCACATTGAGAACCGCCTTCATTACGTTCGCGACTGGACATTCGACGAGGACCGCTGCCGGGCGCATGTGCGCCGCACGCCGCGCAACCTCGCCTGCCCGGGCAACGCGGCAATCTCCATCGTTCGCTTCGAGGGCCGGTTTCCATACATGCCCCCGGCCAATCGCTACTATGCGGCCAGAGCGCAGGACGCGATCGCGAGGCTCTCAAGAGCCGGGACCGGAGGCGGCCCGAAGCCGACCGCGGTCATGGATGCCGGGATCTCCACCGAGGAGAATCTCACGTGGCTCGGCGGCGAGGGCTGCCGCTGGATCACGGTCGCGAGGGGCAGGAAGCCGAAGCCGCCCAAGGGGGAGCCGGACATCCGCCTGGAGACCTCGGCGGGCGACGAAGTGCGAGCCTGGCGCGTGGAGGCGGGGGAAAGCGAGAAAATGCTTTTCGTGTGCAGCGATGGAAGGAAGCAGAAGGAGGATGCCATCCTTGCGAGGCAGCGCCAACGCTTCGAGGAAGGGCTGTCGAAGCTGCACCTGGGGCTTTCGGTCAAGGGCCGGATGAAGCGACGCGACAAGGTGCTGGAGAGCGTCGGCCGACTCAGGGAGAAGTATTCAAAGGCGGCTCAACACTATTCGATCGAGGTCGACGGCGATGAAAAGGGCCGGAACGCCGTCGCGGTTCGTTTCCGGCGCAACCACCTGCACGCCGAGGCCGACGAGTTCAGCGGCTCCTACCTGCTGCGCACCACGCGGAAGGACTGGGACTGCGAAGCCATCCTGA
>MPMP01000129.1 GCA_002238565.1 Albidovulum sp. bin36 | reverse complement strand
ACGCCACGTGGCGAAGCGCGCGGCCGTAGAACTTTTTGAAGGAAAGATAGTGGTGGCGCGCGGCAAGGGCGTCCCATCGCTGCTGCTCGGCGTAGCCTCGCACCGGCCGCACCGTTACGTCGCGCGGAAAAATGTCGCCTCTTTTCGAATCGGAAACTTGCATGCCAAGGCGCTTATCAAATCAAATGTTGCGTTGCCAGAGAAAAATTCGGTTTCAGAAAAAAAATTTAAAAAAAAAGTTACTTTTGCGCAGCCCTGAGAAATTCCTAGTCCTACTTGCGCCCGAATTAAGGAAGGATTATAACGTACCTAGCGCGGGTGTAGCTCAATGGTAGAGCAGCAGCCTTCCAAGCTGAATACGTGGGTTCGATTCCCATCACCCGCTCCATTCCAATTCTGAAGGCTAGGAATACTTTCCGGCATTAGGCCCGGGCCACGGCTTGTCCGGGGCTGCGGCGATTCGACGCAAACTTCGATCTTTTTTGCCTCGCTAGCATTTGAAATCCCGGCAACCGCCTGGATTTTCAAAAGACCGGACGATTGGGAGCGAAGGAATTTTTCTTCGCCAATTTTTTTCTCGCTCGAATTCGGGAATTCGTCCGCTGCGGCGACTTCCCCGGGAACTCCGCTGTTCCGAAAACGATTTATCGCAGCTCCAGGAATTCTTGAGATACTGTCCGATGCATAATCTTTCGCTTGCACATGCGCGCCCGTCGCTAACCGCAATTTCCGAATTCGATCGGCGGTTCAATGCGAATCACCGGCGTCGACTTGAATGCTTCCAGAGAAAACCTGCTTCGAGGTCGCGCGTCGTCGGCATTTGGTTTACTGTAATTCTGGATGGGCGAAGTTCGTTTTTGCGCCGCGGCGGAAAATCTCGCGGCGCCTTGTCCGCTGGCGGCGGCCGGGCGAAGTTCAAGAACTCGTCCGATTTCCGATCGTCGGTTCAATAGGGCTGCCATGGCGAATTATTCAGTGCGTGAAGGCGAGAGCCGCGAGAAAGCGAAATCGGCGAAGCCGCTTCGCGAACTTGCCGTCTTCTTTCGACCGTACAAGGCTCAGGCCGCGCTTTCCGCAATAGCTCTCGTTTTCACCGCTTCGCTTGCGCTCGTGCTGCCGATTGCCGTGCGCAGAATCGTCGATAGCTTCGGCGAAGATTCGGGCGAGCTTATCGATGAACTCATGATTGCGGCCGTCTTGCTGTCCGCGCTTTTCGCAGTCGGAACGGCGCTGCGCTACGCTCTCGTCAATCGGCTTGGCGAGCGAATTATCGCGGACATCAGAAGACAGGTGTTCAGCAAGGTTCTTGGAATGAGCCCGAAATTCTACGAGAGAATTCTTACTGGCGAAGTCCTTTCGCGATTGACGACGGATACGACGCTCATTCTGGCGGTGGTTTCATCGTCGGCTACGGTCGCGCTTCGCTACGTGCTGATACTGTTCGGCGGCATGGTGCTCATGATCGTGACCAGCCCGAGGCTTACGATTTTCGCGCTTGTTGTCGTTCCCGCCGCGGTTTTGCCGGCGATCGCCCTAGGGCGCAGGCTGCGCCGCCTGAGCCGGGACAGCCAGGATCGAATCGCCGATAGTTTCGGAGGGGCGTACGAAGCATTGGCCTCGGTTCAGACGGTTCAGGCGTTTACGAACGAAAGAAACGTGCAGGAGAAGTTCGACCGGGCCACGGATGACGCTCGGGCGACGGCTTTCCGGCGAATATCCACGCGGGCCATACTTACGGCCATCATGATCTTTTCGGTTTTCTCCAGCATAGCGGTCATGTTCTGGGTCGGCGCGCGGGATATCCATGCCGGATCCATGAGTCCGGGAGAGCTCGTTCAATTCATGATCTACGCAGTCATGGTCGCGAGCAGCGTCGCGGCGCTGTCGGAAATTTGGGGCGAGATTCTTCGTGCCGCCGGCGCGTCGGAGCGATTGGCTGAATTGCTGAAGGCGACCGACGACGTGAGCGATCCTGCGAAACCGGTGGATTTGCCGATCAAGAGCGGTTCCGGAAGCATCGAATTCGAGTCGGTTTCCTTCAAGTATCCTTCGCGACCGGAAAGCAAGGCCCTCTTCGACGTTTCATTTGAAGCGCATCCCGGCGAGACGATAGCTCTGGTTGGGCCTTCCGGCGCGGGAAAGTCCACGGTATTCAATTTGATTCTTAGGTTTTTCGATCCTGAATCGGGAAGAGTTCTTTTCAATGGCAACGATTTGAGGTCGATGGCGAGATCGCAATTCAGGTCGGCGATTTCCCTGGTTGCGCAGGATACGGCGATATTCGCCGCTTCGGTTCGCGACAATATCAGGTTCGGGCGAGGCGACGCTTCCGATGCCGAAATCGAATCGGCCGCGAAGGCCGCAGCCGCGCACGGGTTCATCGAGGAGCTTCCAAGCGGCTACGATACGCTGGTCGGAGAAAGAGGGGTGCTGCTTTCGGCGGGCCAGCGCCAGCGAATCGCGATCGCGCGCGCCGTCGTGCGGGATGCCCAGCTTCTGCTGCTAGACGAAGCGACATCGGCGCTTGATTCCGAGAACGAACGCGCCGTTCAACAGGCGACGGAAAACCTGTCCAAATCGAGGACTACGATTATTATCGCCCATCGCCTTTCGACGGTTCAGAGAGCCGATCGGATTTTCGTTTTCGAGCGAGGTCGAATTACCGCCGAGGGCAATCACGAATCGCTGATGGCCGAAAACGGGCTGTACGCGCGGCTCGCCGAACTCCAGTTTACCAAGCCCGAGAGCCGTTAGCTCGATCGATTCGCGTTCGAGAGGGGGAAATTGCCGGGATGCCATTTCCCTTGAGGCGACGCAATTCGCTCCGAAAGCTTGAGATTGGCGGCTTCTGTTCCTAAAGTGCGGATATAGCGACAGGAGTCAGAAACATGGAATCCAGCCTTAGGACAATCGCGGACAAGAATAGGATCGAAAGCGAAGCCGCTTGGGAGGAGCTTGATATTCCGCGAACTCTCTACGGCCTGTTAGATCGAACGAGCCGGAACTATCCTGATAGCGAGGCGATCTCATTCCAGCTACTCTCGGATCCGAAAGCCCCGGCAGAAACTTTGAACTGGCACGAGTTTCGTGCCCGTTCCGTGCAGGCCGCAAATCTTTTCCGCAGTCTTGGAGTCGGCAAGGAGGACTCAGTTGCATTCTTGCTGCCGAATTCCATTGAAACCGCCGTCGCTCTGGTGGGCGGCGCGATCGCCGGCATCGTCTGCCCTGTTAACCCGCTTCTGGATACCGCGCAGATAGCCGCCATTCTTCGCGACGTGAATGCCAAGGTCCTAGTAACTTTGAAATCCTTTCCCAAGGCGGATATCGCGCAGAAAGCCGCTGCCGCCGCGTCTATGGCGCCCTCGGTCGAAACGATACTGGAAGTTGATCTCAATCATTATCTGACCTTTCCCAAGTCGTGGATCGTGCCGCTTCTAAGGCCGAAGAATCCGGTCAAGCATTCCGCCAGCGTATTGGATTTCAATGCGGAACTGAGGAAACAGCGCGGCGACGGTTTGATTTTCGAACGCGGCGACGCTTTGATTTTCGACTGCGGCGACGCCGACAGGGTCGCAGCATGCTTCCACACCGGCGGCACCACGGGCATTCCGAAAATCGCGCAGCACAAGTATTCGGGCATTATATTCAACGGATGGTGCGGCTCCCGCGAAATCGCTTCAAAGGACGAGGTCCTTTTGTGTCCGCTTCCTCTATTTCACGTATTCGCCGCCTACGCCGTGCTTATGATCGGGATATCATCGGGAGCGCATGTCGTCTTTCCGACGCCGAGCGGCTACCGCGGAGACGGCGTGTTCGACAATTTTTGGAAGTTGGTCGAGCGCTGGAAAGTGACATTTATCGTAACCGTTCCCACGGCGGCGTCCGCATTGATGCAAAGACCGGTGGATGCCGACATTTCTTCCCTGAAAACCGCGCTCTGCGGCTCCGCTCCGATGCCCAGGGCGACGTTCAAGAAATTCGAGGAGACGACTGGCGTCAATATCCTGGAAGGCTACGGCCTGACGGAAGCAACCTGCCTGATCAGCGTTAATCCTTTGCATGGCGAGAAAAAAATTGGCTCCGTCGGCCTTCCGTTTCCTTATGTCGACGTTCGGATTCTGAATTGCGATTCATCGGGAGAAGTCCAGAGCGAGTGCGCTACCGGCGAAATCGGCGAGATTTGCGTGTCGAGCCCCGGCGTATTCACGGGATCGACCTATCGCGAGGAGAGCAGAAACGACGGGCTTTTCGCCGACGGAAAGTGGCTGAGGACGGGCGATCTCGGAAAGATCGACGAGGACGGCTATATCTGGATCACGGGACGGGCGAAGGACCTGATCATCCGCGGCGGGAGGAATATCGATCCTGCCGTAATTGAAGAAGCTATCGCCGCGCACAAGGCCGTAGCGTTTGTCGGAGCGATCGGGCAGCCTCATCGCAAGCTGGGCGAAGTGCCTTGCGCCTACGTGGAGCTCATGGAAGGCGCCAGCGCAACTTCCGAGGAGCTGGTCGAGTTCGCCGCCGGGAAGATCGCCGACGAGGAAGCCGCGCCGCGATTCGTTGAAATCATGGCCGAGCTTCCGAAAACGGCGGTCGGAAAGGTCTTCAAGCCCGATCTGAGAAAAAAGGCCATCGCTCGGGTGCTGGTCGAAACGCTGAAATCGGATGGCCTCGACGCCGAAATCCCGAATGTGCTGGATGACAAGAACAGAGGTTTGGTCGCATTCGTTGCGCTCAGGGGCGGCGAGGAGGACGTATCGCGCGCGCGAGAGATTCTCGGAGAGTTTTCGGTCGAGTGGGAGTTCGCCAAGGACTGAGTTTCCGGTCGCTTTTTCAGGACAGCGGCGCAATGCGATATGGCGAGTCGGGAGACCGGAATTCGGAGTTTCCTGGTGCCGCAGGGGAGGATTGAACTCCCGGCCTCACCCTTACCAAGGGTGCGCTCTGCCACTGAGCTACTGCGGCGCCCGTGCAAGCCGTTCCTAAGCCCATAGACGAGATAAGGCAAGCCGGATATGGACGGGTTCGGAGTATTGCGGTAATGGAATCGCATGTCTGAAGCAGCAAAATCCTCGAACGGGCGCAAATCCGCCGAAACGTCGGCGAAGGCGCGGCGCGAAAAGTTGAAGGCGGCTCTCAAGGCGAATTTGCGCAAGCGAAAGGCTCGTTCGCGGGCGGGCGCGTCTCCTTCGCCCGAAAAAAGCTAGGGTCGGCGGCAGTGGATTCAATATCAATCGAGGGCGGCAAGCCCCTCCATGGACGAGTCAAGGTAGCGGGAGCAAAAAACGCTTGCCTCGCCCTGATGCCGGCGGCGCTGCTTTCCGAACAGCCTCTGACGCTAACGAATGCTCCTCGACTGTCCGACATCGGCACGATGACAAGGCTCTTGAGGTCGCTTGGCGCGGAAGTCAGCGCTATTCAAGGCGGCAAGGTCCTGGCCATCAGCGCGTTTCAGATCGCGAACAACCGCGCGGATTACGACATTGTTCGCAGGATGAGAGCCTCCATACTCGTTCTGGGCCCGCTATTGGCCAGAACCGGCATGGCCATGGTTTCGCTGCCGGGAGGCTGCGCGATCGGCGCCAGGCCCGTGGACCTGCACCTGTCGGCTCTAAAGGCTCTCGGCGCGGAACTCGACCTCGCGGAGGGATATGTAACGGCGCGCGCGAACGGACGGCTTTCGGGCGCGCGAATCGAGTTTCCTTTTCCGTCCGTCGGAGCGACCGAGAGCGCAATCATGGCCGCATCGCTCGCGCGCGGCTCGTCGGTCATTCGCAACGCCGCGCGCGAGCCGGAAATCGTCGACCTCGCTCGCTGCCTGAAAGGAATGGGCGCGAAAATCTCCGGCGAAGGCAGCGACGCGATCGAAATCGAAGGCGTCGATTCGCTCGGGGGCGCAACGCACCAGGTCATCGCCGACAGGATCGAACTGGGAACCTACATGATCGCGGCGGCGATAACGGGCGGGGAGATTGAAATCGTCGGCGGCGGCATCGAGCTAGTCGGCGCCTTCCTGGAAAAGCTTCGCGAGGCGGGAGTTGTGGTCAGCGAGACTCCGGGCGGACTCCTTGTATCGAGAAATTCAAGAATCCGCGCGGTGAACGTCGCGACGGCTCCCTACCCGGGATTCCCCACGGACCTCCAAGCTCAGATGATGTCCTTGCTGACGACCGCGAATGGAAAGAGCGTAATGGAGGAAAAGATTTTCGAAAACCGATTCATGCATGTGCCCGAACTCGCAAGGCTGGGCGCTTCCATAGAACTGTCGGGCGGCACCGCGACGGTTCGCGGCGTGGAGAAACTGAGAGGCGCGCCTTTAATGGCTACGGACCTGCGAGCGTCGGCATCGTTGATTCTGGCCGCTCTCGCAGCCGAGGGGACATCCGTGATCCGGCGCGTCTACCATCTTGATCGAGGCTACGAGCAGCTCGTCGAAAAGCTGTCGGCATGCGGAGCAAGCATCGAGAGGTTCTCCGAATGACTTCCGGCGGCGACGCCTCCTACAGGGACGGCATCGATTCTCCCCTGCGGCTGAGGGCGATAGATTCCGAGGATTTGGATGTGGTGTCCGCGCTGGTCCAGGATTCCGTTTTTTCTTCCGAAGACTGCGTTTGGGACAGGCGGAAGCGTGAATTCGCGATTTTGCTAAATAGGTTTCGGTGGGAGGATCGGGATGGCGCCCGAAGCTCGAGCGCCGACTGCGAGCGGGTGCGAAGCGTTCTGCTCGTGCGCGACGCGATGGAGGTCAAGTCGGACGTTGTCGCGGCGAAGGGCGCCGACCAGGTATTCTCCTTGCTCGCGTTGCGATTCAGCCCGGGCGAAGACGGAACGGGAAAGCTGGATGTCCTTCTCGCCGGCGACATGGTTTATTCGGCTCTTGTCGAGTGCTTGGATGTAAGCCTAACCGATGTTACCCAGCCGTACAGGGCGCCTTCCGGCAAGGTTCCCAGCCACGGCTAGGGGCCGACGATGCCAGTTTTACTTTCTACTTCCGATGCCGAATTCGAGCCGGACTTCCATGCGTTTCAGAATAGGAAAAGGAGCGCGGCGGCCCGCGTGCGCGAGGACGTCGACGAAATCATAGACCGCGTGCGAAACGGCGGCGACAAGGCTCTTTCGGAATTGACGCGAAGATTGGACGGATTCCAGCTAGGCGCATGCGCCTTGCCGTGGCCGGAAGAGCGAATCGAATTGGAGATCGGCAAGGTTTCGCGAACCGAGCGCGAGGCTCTGGAGAGCGCGGCGTCCCGCATTCTAGACTACCACCGGCGCCAGATTCCGTCGGACGAATGCTGGACCGACGCCTCCGGGGCGCGATTGGGCTGGCGATGGACGCCGGCGGATGCCGTCGGGCTGTATGTTCCGGGCGGAATCGCGGCCTATCCCTCGTCGGTGCTGATGAGCGCGATTCCCGCGAAAGTGGCCGGAGTGCGGAAATTGCTTGTCGCTTCGCCGGCCCCCGGCGGCAAGGCGAACCCGCTAGTGTTTCTGGCGGCGAGGCTCGCGGGAGTCGATTCGATTTTTCCGGTCGGCGGCGCGCAGGCGATCGCCGCTTTCGCTTGCGGAACGGAAACCGTGCCGCAAGTCGACATGATTGCGGGCCCCGGAAACGCGTATGTCGCGGAAGCCAAACGGCTCCTATTCGGGCAGGTCGGCATCGACATGCTCGCCGGGCCTTCCGAAATCCTCGTAATCGCCGACAAGGACAATGATCCGGAATGGGTTGCGCTGGATCTCTTGTCGCAGGCCGAGCACGACCGGGCCGCCCAGGCGATATTGATATCGACCGACCGCGAATTCGCGGAATGCGTGGAGCGAGCGGTGGCGCGGCGGCTGGAGACTCTGCCTAGGCGGAAAATCGCCCGCCGCAGCTGGGAGGAATTCGGCGCCGTCATTCTAGTTCGAAACCTCGGCGAAGCCGCGGATCTGTGCAATCGACTCGCGCCGGAGCACGTTCAGCTCTGCGTTGCTGAGCCTGAAGAGCTTTCAGCCGACATTCGCCATGCGGGCGCGATATTCCTTGGAAGATGGACGCCGGAGGCGATCGGCGACTACGTGGCGGGACCGAGCCATGTGCTTCCCACGTCCGGGTCGGCTCGATTTTCGTCCGGTCTGTCTGTCGCCGATTTTATGAAGCGCACGTCGATAACCGGATTTTCCGCGAATTCGCTAGCCGAGACGGGCGAATCGGCGGAAACTCTCGCCAGGGCCGAAGGCCTGGAAGCTCATGCGCTGTCGATCCGGGCTCGCCTGGATGCGATCGGGGACGGTCGGGCATGAGTGATTCGAACCGGCTTTCCGATATAATAATCGAAGATGCGCACTTGCGGGCCCCGTCCGATGCCGCGCTCCAGGAGAGAAAGCTCGCGATTTTCGACCTGCTGGAATGCAGCGAGTTCATTCTGCTGCCGCGCGGCGGTCGGGATGCGCCGCCGGGACCGTACCGGCTCGTGCTGGCGATAAGGGACCGCCGGCTGGTCATCGAGGTATCGACAGCCGCCGGGATTGCCGCCGAATTCCACCTGTCGCTGTCGCCATTTAGAGAGGTCATGCGCAACTACGCCTCGATTTGCGAAAGCTACACCGAAGCCGTGAAGCGGATGCCGCTTAGCAAGATCGAAGCGATCGACATGGGCCGTCGAGGCATACACGACGAGGCGGCTCGCCTGCTTCAGGAGAGGCTCGAAGGAAAAATCCGGCTTGACAACGAGACGGCGCGCCGAATGTTCACGCTAATCTACGCGCTGACGCAAATGAGTTGACCTCCGACGTGCCGGGAAGAATTCCAGGATCGGTGCTTTTCGCTTGCGACTATAACGCCGTGCGCTCTCCTATCGCCGAGGGCGTAATGAAAAAGCTGCACGGTAGCGCAGTGTATGTTCAGTCCGCCGGCGTAAGGCAAGGACTGGAGATCGATGGATATGCGATAGCGGTCTGCAAGGAGATCGGCGTGGAGCTTTCCCGCCACCGCTCGCGCACGATGGACGAGATGGAGGAGTGGGGCGACGACATTTCAGCGTTCGAACTCGTTGTCGCCCTGTCGCCGGCCGCCCAGCGGAAGGCATTGGAATTCACGGCGTACTGTTCGCTCGCCGTGGAATACTGGCCCGTTCTCGATCCGTCCGGCATGGGCGAGCGTCGCGAGCAGACGCTGCATTTCTATCGTCAAACCAGGGATCAGATCGCTGGAAAAATCGCTGAGCGTTTCGGAAGCGAATAGAAGCGCCAAGTCGATTCTTCCGCTTGCCGGCGAATTGCGGCGGGCGTGCGGCGCCCCGGATATTCCGGCCTCTCGCCTTGCGCCGACGACTGAAAAACTGTTGCGATCGCGCGCCCATTAATAATTATTGAATTCTCGTCGTTTAAGTCGTAGCAATTCAGCCGAGCGCAGGCAGCGCTCTTGAAGCAATTAAGCGGAGTGATCATGGCCAAGGAAGAAATGCTCGAAGTCCCAGGCGTCGTGAAAGAACTCCTGCCTAACGCGACGTTCCGGGTCGAGCTCGAAAACGGCCATCAGATCATCGCTCATACGGCAGGTAAAATGCGAAAGAACCGGATCAGAGTTTTAGCCGGAGACCGCGTTCAAGTTGAAATGACGCCGTACGATCTAACAAAAGGGCGCATAAATTACCGGTTCAAGTAAGTCCTCGCCGCGGCTTGTTCTCGCCTCTGCGAGCCCGCGCAGGAAAGACTTGCTGGAGCAGATCGGCGTGGCTCCCGATTCCGTGCGGCCAGCTCAAATCGACGAGTCTCCCGGCCCCGGCGAAGCGCCGAGAGCATACTGCCTGAGAATGGCAAGAGAGAAGGCTCTCGCCGTTCGGGCCGGCCGGGACGAAATCGTTCTGGCGGCCGATACCATCGTAGCGGTAGGCAGACGGATACTAGGCAAGCCGTCGAGCGAGGCTCAGGCATTTCGATTCCTGCGATTGCTTTCGGGGAGACGGCACGCGGTCATGACGGCTGTCGCGGTTAGGCGCGGCGAAAGGATCAAGATTCGGATCGTTAAATCGACGGTCAAAATGAAGCGGCTATCGGGCGAAGACATCTCTGCTTACATGGCTTCCGGCGAATGGAAGGGCAAAGCGGGCGCATATGCGATTCAAGGCAAGGCCGGGGCCTTCGTTCCATGGATCCGCGGTTCGATTACGGCGATTGTCGGGCTGCCGCTGACCGAAACGGCGGGAATGCTTCGTTCGGAAGGCTATTTAATCGACGCAGCGCCATGAGCGGGCGCGTCGTATTGGAAAGGCTGGGAGAAAGGGAAATGGCGGCGCTGCTGGTCGGCGGCGAGCTGGAGGACTTCTTGATCGACCCGGCATCGGGCACGGATTTCGCTCAGGGAGCGGTTTTTCGGGCAATTGTCGACCGCGCGCTCAAGGTTCGGGGCGGCGCCATCGCTCGGCTTCCAAGCGGTCGAAAGGCATTTGTCAAAGGCGCCGGCGTATGCGCCGCCGGCGCTTCGATTCTGGTTCAGATTTCCAGCTACGCCGAATCCGGCAAGGCGATGCCGGTTACGCTCAATGTCAGGTTCAAGCGACGCTACGCGGTTGCCGTTCTGGAGCGGCCGGGCATAAACCTTTCGAGATCGATTCAATCCCCTGACCGGCGAGTCTATTTGGCGAGCCTTGCCGAGAGGCTGTGCCGGGACGCGCCGCACAACGTAGGCGTCATTCTGCGGTCCGCATGCGCCGATGCCTGCGATGGCGAAATCGCCTCCGACGTTCGGACTGTACTCGGCAATGCGGAAAAAGCTCTCGCCGGCGCTTCGGGAAAATCGCCGGAGATGCTGCTGCCCGGTCCGCGCGCCGGCGAAATCGCGCAAAGGGACTGGAAAGGCGCGGCGCTTGCCGATTCGGACGGCGCCGGGTTTGAAGAATCGGGAATTTGGGACATGCTCCACGACGTTCGAGGCGAGAGATTCGAGATTCAGCGCGGAGCGACTATGTACGTTCAGGAGACCAGGGCATTGGTTGCGGTCGATGTTAATACGGGAAGCGACACTTCGCCCGGCTCTTCGCTGAAGGCGAATCTCGCGGCGGCGCGGGAATTGCCTAGATTGCTAAGACTCAAGGGACTAGGCGGTCAAATTGTTATCGACTTCGCGCCTTCGCCCAAAAATTCGCGGGACTCGATCGTTGACGCGTTGAGAAATTCGCTTAGTAACGACCCCGTGGACACTTCGCTGGCAGGATGGACGCCTCTCGGCAATTTCGAATTGCAGCGAAAGCGTTCGCGCTACCCGTTAAGCGAGGCGTGGCCAGAATGAAATGCCCAATCTGCGGCGAGAACGCTAATGAGCAGTTCTCGCCATTTTGCTCGAAGCAATGCTCCTATGTGGACCTGAATCGCTGGCTGAAGGGCGACTACAAGATTCCCGGCCCGCCTGTCGATTTGGATGCGGAATCGTCAATCAACGGCAAGTCGCAATTCGGCAACTAGACCGCTAATTTAGTGGCGAAAATTACTGGAATGGTATAGACATGAATGCGGCGGCGCCATAGACAGCCGCCTGCAATTCGCGCTTGCGGATCTGCAGGCCTGGGTAGCTCAGTGGTAGAGCAGTGGACTGAAAATCCTCGTGTCGGTGGTTCAACTCCGCCCCCAGGCACCATTACTTGAACCTGTCAGTCAAGTATGCGAGCATTTTCCGAAGCCGCAGCTTAGGTTGTCGGATTCGAACGCGCTTCGGGAAGCTCGCCGGCGAGTCAACTTAAATTTTTTGAATCTTTCGCGCGGCCATGGCCCCGTTGTCCCAGTCGAAGGCGAAATCTCTGTAGAATCAGCACAATTTACCGCAATTGGGCTTTTAGCATGCCAATTAGCTGAAGATTAATGAAGAAAAGAACTTCCATAGAAGCGCGGTAAATCCAGGATAAATGCCGTTCCTGGATGCCCGGCACCGTGTCCTGCGGCTACGCGACCAGCGACCAAAGCACGCCGCCTAGTATCGAACCGAAGATCGCGAATCCCAAATAGGTCGCGAATACTTTCGATCGGACAAGCGCCCAAACGGCAATTGCCGCGGGAATGCAAGTTACGCTGCCGGCCAGAACGAAAGACATGGCTGCTCCTTGAGACATGCCCTGGTGCAGCATTCCGGCGACTAGCGGCACCGCCGCGTACCCGTTCAGGTATGCGGGGCCTCCTAAAAGGGCTCCCGCGACCACCGGCCTAAGGCCCTCTCCTCCAAGAAGAAAAATGACATGCTCCGCCGGAATGAAGCGAACCATCAAGGCTTCCAGCAAATAGGCAAGCGTCATCCATTTGAGAAGGAACATCGCGTTCGAAATCATTGTCGCGCGAAACACCGAGATTCTTTCGTGCTCTCGCCAGAATCTCCAGACCGGCTTTCCGGAAAACGTGCTGGACCCGCAGCATCCAGTCGGAGCAAAGCTCTTTAAGGGGTCCGAGAACGCTTTCGTTCGGGTAATCGCCATGGTGCCGAACCCGCCAAGCAGTCCGAACCCTACTGCAGCGACGGTTTTCGCTACTGCGAAATCCAGACCGAGCTGGCTCGCGGTAATTATGAACATTGGCGGGTCCATTATGGGCGAGGACAGCCAAAAGGCCATCACTGCTGAAATCGGCGTCCCCGCGGCAAGAAGCCCTGCGATGAATGGGATTACTTCGCATGAGCAGAACGGTGAAAGAGCTCCTACAAGCGATGCGAGCAGCACCATTTGGACTTCATGGCCCTGGAAGGCTTTCGCCACGGTGGATTCCGCGCCAGTCGCCTTTAGGTAGGCGACGACTGCGACCGCGAATGCAATGAACTTTCCGGTTTGAATCAGAGCTTCCGCTGTAAATTCGACCACTGGAATAAATTCCGAGCTTGCAATCGCGCCGATTGCCGCCAGAATAATCCCGGAAGCGACCCAGACCGGTTCTATGCGCTTGAGGTCCGCCGTGCGCGGAACAATCTTTTCGTAGGCGGCGATTCGGCTAATGGACATGTTTATTGACTTCGCATTTCGCCGACGAGGGCGATGCTCCCGTGCAGCAGTTTTTCAGAAGGAAGTCGGATAGCACTTTTATCATGTCGTAGTCGGCGGCCGCGCAGATGGTCGAACGCCCCCGCTTTTCCTGCAAAACAAGCCCTGCGCGAGCCAGAAAATTCAAATGATGGGTTAGCGTCGAGCCTTCGATGCCACTGCGTTGCCCAAGTTCACCGATCGTAATGCCTTCGGGGCCAGCCCGAACAAGCGAGCGTAGCACTACTAGCCGCTGTTTAGAGCCAAGCGCGCTAAACATCCTTGCGGCTTCGTCCGCGCTTAAATCGAATTGCGAATCGCCGTCCATAATTCGATAATACTAGAAATATAGAAATAAACAAGCCGGTTTAAGTTGCGGCAGCAATTCTAATTTTTCCCCTTAGAGATTTTATGTCGTTGATATAAAAGCTTTTTTCGCCAAGGGAAATTTTTTCAATTTTTTCCCGGACGGGCCGAATCAGGTCGGCCATTCCGATTCGCCGGTCTGAATGGCGAGTAGGCCGCCGACAACCAGAGAATTCCTCGAAAACCGGCGGTATCTACTCGCCCCCCTATTTCTCGCGAATTTAATTTTGCGTGATATTCACGTCAGGAACGCCCGCCCGGTGCATGGGTTGAACCTTGGGGGGCAGGTGCGTTGATCTGAGCGCGCCTGGGCTTGAGGCCCTGTCGTGGCCGCCATGTCGGGGCGATGGCGATTCCGTTTGACTTCATGCGACGGGCGTTCTATGGCTGGTTCCGGATGGTTCCGGGAAGGCGGTTTCGATGGGCGCATGGCATGGTTCAAACGCGACGGCGGGGCCCGAGCGGTTGCAACCGGCGAAAAAATCCGCGAGTCCCCGGATGCTGCTATTGTACCGCGCTCGATTTTGTGGTCTGCGGCGATCATGACGCCTCTCGCGGGATATATCGGCAGAATGCGCGAACTCTGCGCCGCCGCGCCGGACCGCAGGACCGGTCGCAACGCGCGCCTGCCGATGGCCGACCTCGGCATGGCCGCCTTCGCCGTGATGTTCCTGCAGTGCCCGTCCTACCTGTCCGCGCAGAAGCATCTCGAATCCCGGCGGGGCAGGTCGAACGCCCGCACCCTGTTCGGAATCGAGCGGATCACCTGCGACAACCACATGCGCGACATGCTCGACGGAACACCGCCCGAGCATTTCGACCGAATGTTCCACCACGTCGTCAACGACCTCGACGGCAGCGGCGGCCTCGACTTTCTGCGGCGGCTCGACGGACGGCTGCCGGTCGCCCTCGACGGCACCGAGTACTTCACCTCCTGCAACCTCGGCTGCCGAAACTGCTCCACGCGCCTGCGGTCGAACGGAAAAGTCGAGAACTTCCACGCCATGCTCGGAGCAAGCATCGTCGCGCCGGGATCGAACCACCTGCTGCCGCTTCCACCGGAGTTCATCCGGCCCCAGGACGGCGACGAAAAGCAGGACTGCGAAATCAAGGCCGCCAAGCGGTGGCTTCAGCG
>MPMP01000128.1 GCA_002238565.1 Albidovulum sp. bin36 | reverse complement strand
TTCCCGTGGCCTCCATGACGACCCGTTCCGCCCCGCCGTCCTTCAGGATGCCGGCGATCTTGCGGAAGCCGTCCGTGTCGTTGGTGGCGGTTTCATCCTTGCCGTTCAGGTGAATGTTGAGCGACTTTTTGCTCACGTCGATTCCGGCGACTACGATGGCCATGTTCTCCCGCTCCTATCCTCGCGATGATTCGGTTCTTGAACCCAGCATCCATCCAGGACCCGGGAGACGAAGGGAGGGCGGGCCGACCATGCTCCTGCACGGATCTTGCGATCCAAGGTGCGTTCGGTCCGACCCGTCCTGCGGGGCCAAGCCCCGCTCCGCCGTCGCCACGCCTGGCGACGGCGGTCCCGACACAGGAGTGAACCGGGGAGCCGATGGAAGGCAAGGCAATGGTTTTCCACAGGAATCCGCGCCCAAATTATCCACAGCCACCTCCTGATTCGTTTCTGATTCTTTGTACATACGAGGTGCTGCGCTTCGCGCGCGACCCCTCGGTTCCGGCAACCAACAACCTGGCGGAGCGCCTTCTGCGGCTGTACAAGGTCCAGCAGAAGATTTCCGGCTGCTACCGAAGCGTGGCCGGCGCGGTGGCCCAGGCGAATCTGAGGACGATGCTGGAGACAGCGCGCATGCAGGGCTGGAACGTATTGGAGACGATAGAGGCAGGCCCGGCGGCGGCTTCGACCAAGCTGAAGACGTCGTAGCCGTCACGCCCCCCGAATTCCGCCCAAAAGATGCCGAACGGTCGCACGACGGTCGAATCTCGACTTGAAAATCCAAGCCCCACCGGAAAAAAGATGGAAATTGGAACGTGACTAGTTACCTTAAGATGAGTACTTTCGGAAATTATGAACAACCCTTGTTCGGCAACCGATTCATCAAGAACGGTCAATCTGTGACCCGTTCCCCCGCCCAATCGATAGAAGGACCTGCTGATGCCGCTGACAATGAACCGTGAAGTATTTATCACTTGTGCCGTGACCGGATCCGGTGGAACTCAGGATAAGTCTCTACACGTGCCTCGGTCTCCTGAACAAATTGCAATTTCCGCTACCGAGGCTGCCAGAGCCGGTGCCGCAGTTGTGCATTGCCATGTACGAGAGCCGGATTCCGGTGCTCCATCCCGAAAGCTGGAGTATTATCGTGAATTGACTGATCGGATACGAGACGCGGACGTCGATGTCGTGCTGAACCTGACCGCAGGCATGGGTGGTGACATTGTGTTTGGTTCTGCCGAAAGTCCGTTTCCCGTTGACGAAACTGCAACCGACATGATCGGTGCCGCCGACCGAATGGCACACATCGCCGAATGCTTGCCAGAAATCTGCACACTGGATTGCGGCACCATGAACTTTGCCGAAGCTGACTATGTGATGACCAACACACCAGGGATGCTGCGTGCGATGGGTCAAATGATGACCGACCTGGGCGTGAAACCCGAGATCGAAGCATTTGATACCGGCCACCTGTGGTTTGCAAAACAGCTGGTAACAGAGCGTGTACTTGACCCCGATGCTCTTGTGCAACTCTGTATGGGGGTGCCATGGGGCGCACCGAACGACATCAATACCTTCATGGCCATGGTAAACAATGTGCCATCAGACTGGACGTGGTCGGCATTTTCGCTTGGTCGTGACCAGATGCCGTATGTCGCCCAGTCGATCTTGGCGGGTGGCAATGTGCGTGTCGGATTGGAAGACAACCTATTCCTTGACAAGGGCATACTGGCCACAAACGCTCAACTCGTCGAACGCGCGGTACACATCATCGAGGGGCTGGGGGCCAAGGTTATCGGGCCAGAGGCCGTTCGCGAAAAGCTGCGCTTGACGAAGCGCGCGCCGGGGACGGAATTGTCTAGCTAAATGATGTTTATTGCCAAGAAGACAGTTATGCTGTCGCTTTACAAAAATCCCGAAGGATCCTTTTGATATGACCCATAAAGCGACAATAATAGGTGGCGGTGTCATAGGTGGCGGATGGGTCGCACGGTTTTTGCTCAGTGGCTGGGATGTTGCAGTTTTTGACCCCGATCCTGATGCAGAACGCAAAATCTCCGAAGTTTTGGGAAACGCGCGCCGCGCCCTGCCCGCGCTTTACGACAAGTCACTGCCTGCCGAAGGGGATCTTGTATTCTATGATAATCTGGGCGCGGCCTTGGATGGCTCCACTTGGGTGCAGGAAAGCGTACCTGAACGTCTGAAGTTAAAACACAAAATCCACGAAGAAGTTGCAAAACTGGCGCCTGCGGATGCAATTATTGGTTCGTCGACATCTGGTTTCAAACCCTCCAAGTTAAATGCTGTCGGTAGTCGGGTGATTGTCGCGCACCCCTTCAACCCAGTTTATCTTCTGCCACTGGTCGAGTTGGTGGGTGACGCGAAAATATGTGCCGCCGCTGGCGATCACCTGCGCTCAATCGGTATGTTCCCACTTATCGTCCGCAAGGAGATTGAGGCGCATATTGCAGATCGTCTTCTTGAGGCTGTCTGGCGTGAAGCGCTCTGGCTGATTAGGGATGGTATCTGTTCTACGGAAGAACTTGATGAGGCTATTCGCATGGGGTTCGGATTGAGGTGGGCGCAAATGGGGTTGTTTGAAACCTACCGAATTGCCGGAGGCGAGGCCGGCATGAAGCACTTCATGGAACAATTCGGACCGGCGCTTTCTTGGCCTTGGTCCAAACTAATGGATGTCCCAGAGTTTACGGAAGAACTCGTCGAATTGATCGCGGGACAATCTGACGCGCAATCAGGACACAAGTCTATCCGCGAACTTGAACGCCTGCGTGACGACAACCTTATCGGAATGATGCGTGCTCTCAAGAAATCGGGAAGCGGTGTAGGAGAAGTCTTGAACGCACATGAAGATACACTGCCGACTCCCGGCCAACGGAAATTGCCAGTTACAGTGGATCGCATGATCCCCCAAAGCTGGACCGACTGCAACAATCAAATGAACGAAGCACACTACCTTGAAGCATCCGCTCAGGCCACTGACAGGTTCATGGAGATGATTGGGGCCAATGCTGACTATGTGGCGTCGGGAAACAGCTACTTCACCGTTGAAAGTCACATACAATTTGTCACTGAGCTTCATGCCGGCGAACACCTTGTTGTGACGACACAAGTGCTTTCAGGTAGCGGTAAACGAATGCACCTGTTCCACAGGTTGCTGCGACAGGACGGAAAATTGGCGGCTACCGTTGAAACTATGTTGATACACGTTGACCTGACTTCACGCGCAACTTCCCTCCCTACTGAAGCCGTAGCAAAATGTTTGGCAAGGTTTGCTCGAGAGCATGCTGAACTAGAGCTTCCACAGGGTGTCGGTCGTTACGTCGGCGAAAGGCGCGATGAAAAATAGAACAGGGCTTTGCAGATTATCACATCGATGCGCCGAAGCTAATTCTCCCACTCGAACACAAGGTCTTCCCGAAACGCAAATCGTCTAATGTGGGTCTCAACCGTTTCCACAAACTCCTCGAGTTCGAACGCCGAATTAGCCGAAACTACCATCTTCAGCACATTTCCCATCGCCAACAGTTCAACCCGCTCGCCCGTAGAAAACTTGATGGTCCCAGAGTTTAGCAAGGAAGTCGTTTCAGCCTTGTGAGACCAGTGTTTGCACAACTGCAGCAAGTACTTGTTGGCATGCTCTGTTTGAGTTTGACCGCTAGTATGAACACTTCCCATTGGGTTCTCCTCTTCGACCCCCACTTCTAGAATTAAAAACCTATTGTAACCATGTAGATCACCGGCAGCTCATTCAGAGATGCAATAGCAACATTGGATCCGAATTTGCGAGCGCGCGATCAAAGAAGCTATTCCTTCAAAACTAATATGCGTTCGACTGTGTCTAGCCTACCCAAAAAATCAAACTCAGGGAGATTTCTTGATCATCTTGCTATCACAATTCACCTAGTCAAATCGCCATCGGCGAACTCGACCACAGAACGATCCTTTCATCGAAACTTTGTCTGTTCTCCATACCTTAAAGCGTGGCATTCGTTCGGTCATCCGCCGACATGCTCTGTGAAAATCTGTAACGACATCGTACAGCGAGCTCAGAAGTTGAACTCCTCGAAGTTTGATTACGGCGTACCAAAACTCTACACCATTGACGGTCGGAGTTTGGCACAAGAGTGTTGCGAATGACGCGCTAATCCAAAATGCTACAATCACCTGTAAGAGCTTGAATCATAAGTCATTGATTTGACTTTGCTATTTGAATTCATGGCGTTAGCCCTCGTGCCACTCGGCGCATCAGGAACCGGCAGGCCGCGAGTTGCGCCCATGCCAAGGAGCTCGCCAGTGTCCGCTCGAAGTCCTTCGCCAGGCGTCGGCACCGCGACATCCACGCGAATGTCCTCTCCACCACCCAGCGACGGTAAAGGACCGTGAAGCCCCTTGTTTCCTTCGGTTTCTGGACGATCTCGATGATCGATCCGAGGCCGCGGTCCTTCAGCGCCTCCTCCAGCTTCGGTCCCGCGTAGCCGCCGTCCGCCCACAGCTTCGTCACCTGCGGCGCCTTCTCCAGCATGCCGAGGATCACCTCCGGCGCGCCGTCCCGGTCCTGCACCGAGGCCTCGTGGACCGCGATCACGATCGGGAACCCTTCCACGTCCACCGTGGCGTGGCGCTTCCTGCCCTTGATCCGCTTCCCGGCGTCGTATCCCGAAGGCCCGCCCATCTCCGTGGTTTTCACCGACTGGCTGTCGATCGCGGCCGCCGTCGGCTCCGCCGGGCGGCCCTCGAACTCGCGCGCGAGGGTGCGCAGAGCGTCCAGCATCCGTTCCAGAACCCCCGTGCGGCACCAGGCGTAGAAATGGTTCTGGACCGACGTAAACGGCGGAAAGCACTTCGGAATCGCGCGCCACTGGCATCCCGTCCCCAGAATGAACTGGACGGCGTTGAAGACCTCCCGCATGTCAAGCTCGCGCGGGCGCCCCATCCTGCCGGGAGGCGGAATGAGAGGCGCGATCACCGCCCACTCCTCGTCCGTTATATCGGTTTCAAATCTGTCCATCGGTCGCCTATACTGCTCTTGAGTGGTCTCGTTCCACGCCATGTGGCCCTCCCTGTCTGGTGTGGAAGTCAACGGGGAAATGCCACATCTGGGGGGACCGCTCAACTTTTAGGTCAAGCTCTAAGGCACGTTGCCAGGACCGCTTTAGCGACACTACGACAAAAGACAAGGCTCAGTTTACAAAACGTATGCGTTCAAGTTATGTTCCTGCACGAAGCAGGAGACTACAGATGATGAATCACAAGCAGTTTCAGGCCTGGCTCTCGCAGGTTGACCAGCTCAGCACCGCGCAGCGCAAGGAAGCCGGGGCAGTGCTCTCCGGAGGCTCGCAGGCGTCGGCCTCGCTGGCCGCGATCGAGGCGGGCGTGGGCGAGGACCGCCGGTGCCCGCATTGCGGCACTCCCGGCGCCGTGTCGCGCGGCAAGGCGCGCGGCCTGCGCCGATATCAATGCAAGGGTTGCGGAAAGACGTTCAATGCAGCGACAGGCACGCCGTTGGCGGGCCTTCACCGCAAGGAGAGATGGCTGGCGTTCGGAACCTGTCTCGCGGACGGGGACACGGTGCGCGCGTCCGCCGTGCGTTGCGGGCTTGCCGTCAACACGGCCTTCCGCTGGCGGCACCGGTTCCTTGCCGCCGGAAGCCGGGATCCGCGAAAGCTTGCCGGCATCCTCGAGGCCGACGAAACCTACGTGCTGGAAAGCCGCAAGGGCGAGCGGGGCGTCGCGGACGTAGCGCAGGATCGTCTGCCCGACGCCGCGCGAAAGCGGATAGAGATGCGTGCGCCCCGGCTTCGGACAGCGCACCCGCAGGATCTCCTCCGTCCAGTCCAGGTCGTCGAGCCGCAGGCCGGCGACCTCCCCGGAACGCAGGCCGTAGGCGACCAGCACCATCAGGATCGCGCGGTCGCGCACATCGGCAGGACGGTCGCCCTCGGAAGTCGCGAGCAGGCGCAGGACCTTGTCCCGGTCCAGCCCCTTCGGGAGCGGCTTGCCGGGATGGAACCGAGACGGCATGATCCCGTCCGCCAGTCCCGGCGCGCACCAGCCTTGGCTTTCCGCGAACACGGAAGAAGGTGCGGAGTTGTGCCGAGTAGTCGTGGATCGTGATCCGGCTGCAGCCGCGGGCATGCCAGCGTGCGACCTCCCGATCGATGTCGGCGATCCCGACCTCGGCGAGAGCGACCTTGCGGTCGTCCAGCCCTTCGAAGAAACGGTCGACTGCATGGAGGCAGCCGCAAACGGTCGCTTCGGACCACCCGCGCTCGTCGCGCATCCAGGCATCGAACGCTGTGGCATCCCCGCTGTGGACATGCCGCGCCTTGGCCGGTTCGTCGAGCAGGTCGGCGAAGCGCAGCCATCGCACTGCGTGGCCGATGAACCGCCTGCGTGCGTCGGACGAAGCGGGCCGGCGGCATCGCCGCCCGCCGGGCAGCGACCATTGATCGGCCGCGGTTTCCACGCGTGCCATGCTGACGCGCTCGCCTTGGTGCAGTTCCAGAATGCGAACCAGGCTGACCTGGTGAGCCGCGATTGTGCGCAACGTATTGCGCCGGGCGCCTCCCAGGGCGCAGTGCTCAGGGAAATCGAGCCGTTCATCCAGCAGCGGCGCGGCGCGATTGCGTCCGACGATGCCTGGACAGGTGAAGAGAGTCTCGAACATTGTCATGTCTCCTTTTTGGTTGGAGACATGACAATGGCAAACGGCCGCCCGTCGGAAAATTATGTTGCGGCCAAACGGAGGGTTCCCGTGCGTGGCAGTCCGGTGCGACCGCTCCGCAACATATCCAGGGCCGCAACATATACCCAACAGTTTGCGAGGGTGACCGCCCCGCCGGGCCGGTCATGCCGGCGCAGCCGGTTGTACCCGGAATAGCCGTCCACTTGCAGCGTCCCTCACGGACTGGACCGTCGTGCCCAGCCTCGCCGCCACGTCTCCGGGGGACATTCCGTCGAGCCGGAACGCGATCGCGCGGGTGCGCCGGCGCTGGCGATGGTCTTTGCAGTTGAGGGCGAACTCGAGTAGTTCTTGCGACGTGCGGTCGGTGTTGGTGATGGTGATCGTCAAGGGTGCGGGCATGTCCTGTCTCCTGTCGGGGCTGGTGTTTGAGAACCCCAACATGACGGCATCGCAAACCGGCTGCACGCGTCATTCGCGGCGCAAGACTACATGTTGCGTCGAGACGAAAAAGCGACCTATATCTTGATGAGTCAAAACTTTCGGGAAATGGTATTAACCGCGCCACAGGGCAACTTCATGCACCGCAACACGTGGCTGTATTGACCCTTTTTGCCGAGATTGTGCTTCAATGGCGAACCTGGAGGTCCAAAGATAGCTGGCGTGCATTTCTGCAATTTCCGCAAGCAAGAGTTGGTCAAGGCCTGAAAAATGAGGACGCGCGATTGACACGATCAGGCAACAGACCTGTTCGTCAACCGCGACAACATTGTGGTTGCCGTAGGGAAAATTGTGGTTACCGTAGGGAAAACAGCAAGTTTCGATGGGAGGAAACGCCTATAACCTACGTTCGACAGCCCGCTGCTTGGCAGCTTCGCACGGGTAATTACGGATTTTCCGCCCAGAGTGCTCGCGATATCGACAATGCGATTTGCAGAGGTGGTATCGAACTAGCTCAATTGAGATATCTGACAGTCTCAAGCAAACTCAGGAGATTACCATGAAACTATCAAAGCTTGTATCAGTTGCTGCAACGGTCTTGGCACTCGCGCCACTTTCAGTTGTTGCTGAAGACTACCCTTCAAGACCCGTTTCGTTCATTGTCCCCTGGCCACCAGGCGATCTTGAAGACTTGCTTACTCGCATGATCGCGGAAGAGTTTCAGGAGGAATATGGTGTTGCGGCTGCAGTAGTGAACAAACCCGGCGGTGGTGGGGGACCTTTCCCTGGTGCGGTCGGGGTGGCAAACGCTCCTGCTGATGGATATACTGTCGGATCATTTGTGATGAGTGTTCCTCTGTCGGGTCCACACGTGGGAATTCCCGAACTTGCGCCAAATCCTTTCGAGCCAATTGGTGTCTTTTTGACCTACCCATTTGTTGTCGCAGCAAGCAAGAACGCACCATATCAGACCATCGAGGAACTGGCGGAGTATTCCCAAAATAATACAGTTTTGCTGGGCCACTACGGAACATACCTGACGCCGACAAAGATCACTTTGGCGCACGCCAAGGAGGTTGGCATTAACTACTCAAAAGACGCCGCATACGACCTGCTGGATTGTAACTCAATCAAGTCAGGCGACGTGGATGTTATGAACACCACGATCCCAGCCATCCGGCCTTGCCTGGAGGATATGAATGTGTTGTTGGCGATCACTGAGGAGCGCATCTCTCTAGCTCCTAACGCTCCAACGGTTGCTGAAGCTCTACCTAAGATGGACCTGACTCTTTGGAATGGTCTGTTTGTACACAAGGATACCCCGGCGGACGTCCGCGACAAGATTGCCGCAGTTGCCGAACGTGTGGTTTTGGGGGAACGCGCCCAAAAACTTGCAAACGATACTGGTGCGGGCGTCTACTGGCAGAATGCCGCCGAAGCGACTTCACGGATCGAAAAAGACGCGCAAACCTACGGGTGGGTGAACGAGATTGTCTCGTCCAACTGATCGTCTGAATTGAAGTGTAGCCATCGGGCGTTCTTCGCCCGATGGCCTAAGCTTGTGGAGCAAGAGCTGAATGTCCGACAACTCTGAACGCAAAGTTGAACTCGCGGAACTGTTCATTCCAAAATTTCACCCTGCCGAACTCGTGTTCGCTATCGCTTTGGTGGTTCTGTCGGTGTTTCTCTTTTCTCAGTTTGAGGCACAGACAAGGGTCATCGAAGGTAAGGAACTCGCTGGACAACCCGGATTTTGGTCGTGGATTAGCATCGTTGGGATGTTGCTCTTTGGCACTCCCTATCTGGTTACGGTAATCCTGAAAGCACGCGCCGATAACGGTCGTGCATCTGTGCCGCAGGAACTTCTGCAGTGGGTTGTTGCGGTTGAGTACGTTCTGTGGTTCATGGCTTATGTAATGCTGGTTCCCTGGCTCGGATACCTGCTGTCAACTATTGCATTTTCTATTTTGCTCCTGTTCCGAGTCGGATATTCCAAGCGGAATTTTTTCCTTTGGGCATTGATCTTTGATCTAGTCATGATCGCCATATTCAAAGGATTTCTTCGGGTGAACATCCCCGGTGGAGCAATCTATGAATACCTGCCGCCGGCGCTGCGTAACTTTATGATTTCCAACTTCTAGGAGCGTCAGAAATGGAAACTTTCCTCTCTAGCCTTGACATGATTACGAGTTGGAGTGTTTTGATTGCGCTAATAATCGGCTCTATTGGCGGCGTTATCATAGGCGCAATTCCTGGTGTCGGTCCGCCAATGGCGATTGCGATCCTGTTACCTGCAACATTTGCGATGGAACCCATTGTCGGTCTGACTCTACTTCTCGGCGTTTATGGTTCGGCAATGTATGGCGGTGCCATTCCGGCGGTTTTGATGAACGTTCCTGGGACCGCGGTGAATGCTCTAACGACCTATGATGGATACCCGATGACGAGAAGCGGGCAAGGTGCACGAGCTTTGTCCTTGTGTTACGGCGCATCTTTTTTTGGCGGCATTTTTTCTGTTGTCTGCTTAATGGCTTTCGCACCGGTCCTGGCAGACGTGGCACCGCTTTTTGGATCACGCGAGATCTTTATGGCTGCGCTGCTGGGCGGCGTGCTCGTAGTTATAGCACATCGCGGGCACGGACTGTTTTCCGGTTTCATGTTCTGTTTTGGAATGTTCCTGGCATCGATTGGATTGGAAACCTCTGAACTCACGCAGCGCTACACATTTGGCATGACCTGGCTGTCTTCCGGCGTTGACTTGATCGTTGTCATTCTGGGCATCTTCGCACTGTCGCAAGCATTCCACCTTCTGACCGCAGATGATGAGGACACTATCGAAGTTGAAAAACCCGTCGGCGTTGGAAAGAGGCTCGGAGAAGTGGCGCGTATGCCCCGCGCGTCCATCATTTCGTCGACATTTGGAGTGATAATGGGCGTGATACCTGGTGTCGGGCAGTTCATCGCGCAGTTCTTTTCCTACACGATCATACAAAAAACATCAAAAAACCCAGAGCAGTTCGGAGCGGGGGCACCGGAAGGAATAGTAGCCTCAGAAGCGGCGAACAATGCCGTGCCTGCCGCGGCCATGATCCCGTTGCTCGCACTTGGTATTCCCGGAGAAGCGCTTACCGCTATGATGCTCTCTGTATTCTACGTGCATAACGTCGTACCCGGCCCCAATTTGTTTTTAAGTGAGTTTGACTTTGTGATGGCGCTTTACCTCTGTTTGATCTTGATTAATGTCATCACGCTCATCTTTCTTTTGGTATCGACGGGCTTCATCGTGAACGTTTCTTCAATCCCGAACAGATATCTGGGAGTGCTTACGCTAACCCTTTGCTTCATTGGGATTTACGCATTGCGAAATTCAGTTACAGATTGCTTATTGGCAGCCGTTTTCGGGGTTATCGGCTTGGTCTTTAAACGGCTCGATCTGCCAACGATTCCGATCATTCTTGGAATGGTATTGGGTGAAATCATGGAAACCAAATTCCGTACATCAATGGCTCGCATTGATCATTACTATGAGTTTATCAACAGGCCAATATCCGGAACAATATTTGCCATTATCGTAATCGCGATTCTTACGCATTTGTTCTTCCAAATAAAATACTGGCGTCAAAGCCGATCGACTGGCGTCTGACACATCTGAATGTTTTGCTTGATGCAAGGTTGCGCCAACCAGAGCATTCCTACCAGCCGATCAACAAAGGAACCGCGACAGGTTAATGAAAAGAAGGCTATTCTCGAATAGGAGGCGTCCCGTACATCTCGGAAGTTATCCTACTGAGACGCTTAGAAGAGATAGCAACGTCCCTCAACTTGCAAGTGTTCCACCCATGAGAGTCGTCGATTTCGGCATTGGTGCGAGTAACAGCATCATTGGCGCAATGGGTGAATATCAGACAATGATGGATGCAATCCAGTCTGGGTTGGTAAACGCGCAGAAAGCATCTGTCCCCGCTGATCCGGATGAGCGCGCCAATCATCTGAAGGCCTTCGGATACTTTTCCGACGCATCCCTCGTGGGCATTTGCAAACTGCACGACGATGCGAAGCTGAAGAAACCGGTAAAGAATGAGAACATTCCACGTCTGATTGAAAGTTTGAAACAAGTTAATTCTGAGTCACTTGCGGCAGGCATCGAAGAGATCATGGCTGATCTCGAAGACACTGTAGAATTGCCGCAGGGGACCGGCCATGACCATAGCCACGCCATTGTCGTACTTTACGAGCATTTCAGAGATCCGTCTAAATCCGAGCCGGGCAGCGAGTGGATCATTGGTGCCCAAGATCAGAGAGCAGCAATCCGCGCAAACGAAACCGCCGTCGTTTTGGCAAATTATATTCGTTTGCTAGGCTACGACGCCATGGCTCATTCGCCCAGCAACACCCATTTCGACCTTAACAAACTTGCCGTGTTGGCGGGTGTCGCGTGCGTGTCCGATGGCAGAATGGATGCGCCCTTCATAGGGCCGAATTTTGGGCTGGCCGCCGTAACCTGCACTTTGGACATGACGGCAGACGAGGCTCTTGCGGCCATGAGCCAGCAGAAGGACGCTGCGTCGCGGCCAGGAAGAGATCCGTACAAGGATCGCAATTATGCGGCGGGGTCATACCCGTTTGAAGCACTCAAGCGAGTCGAAACACCTACGACATACATTGACGAGGATCGCGTGGCGAGAATCCCGATGCGTGCTGACATGTTTACGAGAGCACAGTTCGGAGACATGGGTAAGGCCAATCAGGACAATGCGGCTGGAGGATACTATGTATCAAAGGCTCCGTCGTCACTGGCGCAGTTGCGTGTGTTGGGGGCTTTAGTTGCTCTGCAATCAGGCGGAGAAAATCCTCATGGTCCCTGCCCGTCAGATTCTCAACGAAATGCGGAAAATGTTAAGGCTGCCGGCTATTTTCTCGGAATTGATGCGGTTGGAATTTCGCGATGCCCTGACTGGGTCTGGTATTCGCACAACGCGGCCGGCGAACCCATAAATCCGCCCCATGATAACGCCATTACCATGATCATCGATCAGGGCTTTGAAACAATGGATGGATCAAGTGGCGATGACTGGATAGCGCTTAGTCAATCCATGAGAGCGTATCTGCGATTCTCTTTGTTGGGTGGGATCATTTCCCAGCATATCCGAGATCTGGGATACAGCGCCAAGGCCCACACAGTGATGGACAGCGAAGTCTTGCAACCACCCCTGGTTCTACTCAGCGGGCTGGGAGAAGTCAGTCGGATTGGTGAAGTAATTCTCAATCCCTTTATGGGCCCGCGATTGAAAACCGGTGTCATAACCACCGATATGCCGTTGGTGCACGATAAGCCAATCGACTTCGGTCTGCAGAACTTTTGTAACAACTGCAATAAGTGCGCACGCGAATGTCCGTCGGGAGCAATCACTGCCGGCCCCAAGCTAATGTATAATGGGTATGAGATCTGGAAATCGGACAGCCAAAAGTGCACGACCTATCGGGTGACACAGGCAGGTGGTGCAATGTGTGGACGCTGCATGAAGACCTGTCCTTGGAATCTCGAGGGTTTGTTCTCCGAGGCCCCGTTTCGTTGGGCTGCGATGAACATCCCGGCCGCAGCTCCATTGCTTGCGAAACTCGATGACGCTGCAAACAACGGTGGGCTCAACGTGGTAAAGAAGTGGTGGTGGGACCTTGAACTGAAAGAAGACGGCGGTTTCAGGGAACCCGCGCAACCGGTCAATCGCCGCGACCTTCAAAAGGACATAGACCTAAAATACGAAGACCAGACCTTGGCGGTTTATCCTGCAACGCTCGCTCCGCACCCTTACCCCTACCCGTTTCCGATGGATCGTGAAGCGGGAATAGAGGCGTATCAGGCGATGGTGACAGTCGAAGAATATCACGAGCGGATTGCTCAGGGTGACACGTCTCATGTGCATACCTACCGAGCCGATGCGGTCGCACCAGTCATCCAAGTTGAAATCGTTCGCGCAGAGAAGATGACCGATGGAGTAACAAAATTTGAATTTGCTTCAGTGGATGGATCGGAGTTACCACCTTGGACCGCCGGAGCACATCTGGACATCGTAGTCGCGCCGGAATTCTTGCGGCAATATTCTATCAGCGGCAATCCGTCAGACCGTTCGCGGTATCAGATCGGTGTACTACGCGAGGATGAAGGCCGCGGCGGGTCGAGAATGCTCCACAGGCTGTTCAGGGAGGGGCGAAAAATTTTTGTGTCACACCCCATCAATCACTTCGAATTGGTAGAAGACGCCAAGAAGACCTTTTTGATGGCAGGCGGGATTGGTATTACGCCGATGATCGCCTTTGGACATCGTCTGCATGAACTTGGGGCGGAATTCGAATTGCACTACTCTGCCAGCAGGCAGGACGGTGCCGGGTTTCTTGACGATCTCGCCAAATTTCCATGGGCCGATTGGGTTTCGCTGCATTTCTCAGATCAGGGAACACGTGCCGATCTTGATCAGATACTTTCGGGATATGTTGATGGCTACCATGTCTATACCTGCGGCCCAGACCGGTTCATGGAAAGCGTGATGGACGCTGCCGAAAGAAATGGTTATCCAGAAGAAGCGCGGCATCTAGAATACTTCTCTGTTCCGGAACAACCGGAGTACGAAAATCACGACTTTGTGTTGCGACTGACAAAATCAGGGAAGGAGTTAGCAGTTCCAGCTGATAAAGCCGCAACTGAAGTTCTTTTGGAAAGCGGTATCAAGATAGACGTCAAATGCTCTGACGGTCTCTGTGGCGTTTGCAAGTGTAGGCTGATTTCTGGCAATGTGGAGCACCGCGACTTCGTTCTTTCAAAAAAACAGCGAGAAGATACCATCATCCTGTGCCAGTCTCGAGCCGCAGAAAAGGATGGTATAGTCGAAATCGACCTATAAAATCTGGCCTGGATCAGTTCGCTTGAGTGGTTTGATCCAGGATTGTGGCAAAGGACAGCTTGATATCCCGAACGGGGTATTTCCGCCCTATCTTGACGCTATGCAAAAATACGCCCTCAAGAACCAAATTTATCGTGTCAGCTTGAATTGCAGGCATGTGCTCACGTAGCATTGATCGGGTGTCTTGTGACCAAGCAATTGAAATTTCACGAGTGTCCGGATCGTCGAGCCCAGTCAGAAAAAAATCATAATCCACAACCATTTCCGCATAGCAGTTGCAAGTGATGTGCTCGACGACCTCTGCGAGAACAACGGAGAGGTCGTCTTCGGTACTGGATTGCTCAAGCGCGGTGCGAAACCTCCAAAAAAATCTTTTGCGCGCAAAAACTGTGGCGTCGCGAATGATCTCCTTTCGGCCATTGTAGTGATAGGACAATGTTCCCAAGCCGATCCCCGATTCATCAGCAATCGCACGGAACGTTATGTTTGCGGCACCGAGCTTTGCCGCTACCGTATGTGTTGCGGTGATAACCTTTCCTGATTACTATCCTGCGTAAGCAGATTTTTTGCCGCGACGCTCGCG
>MPMP01000127.1 GCA_002238565.1 Albidovulum sp. bin36 | reverse complement strand
GATGGTGTCCTGCACATCCTCGGTCGACACCAGGTTGCCGAGTTCGCGCAGGCTGTCCTCTGGAAGCTCGGCAACGGCCTGCGCTATCCTGCGAACCTGCTCCTCGTCCATCAGCCGCCAGCGATCCCGGGCCTCCTCTATCTGGGAGGCGAAGCCGGGCGAGGCGATGTCGAAAAGCTCGTCCACCTTCTCGATGTTGTCGAGGGAGTCTGGGCCGGCAAACTCTTGCAAGGTTTCCCTCCGCTCCTTGGAAAGCGAGCCGTACATCTCGGCGAACCTGACCATCTCCGCCATGGATTCCTGCCTGTCGGCACCCAGCGAACCGATTGCTCCGCCGACCGCGTAGACATCTTCGATGTCCCGCCTCTCCAGAATCTCGACCAGAAAGGCGCGCTCCTCCGCGGACAAGTCCTTGAGTTTTTCGAGGATGTCGTTGTCCTGCTCGTAATCGAATCGCCACAGCAGCATTAGGAGCAGCAGGGCGAAGGCGATCAGCATGAAGGCCTCCGCGACGGTCAGGCCCATTATTGCGCCGCGCCTGTATTGTCGCTGAGAAGCTCCGGTCTCGGAATTCACCATCAAGGGAACCTTTCAAGTCGCAGGCTGCACTAGGGATCGGTATCGCTCAGCCGCTTCACGTTTCAGGCAGCATTCTCGTCATAGTACGTTAAACGGCGGGAATCGGCTCCTCAACGCTCAAAAGAATCTCTGCTGGACGTTGGGGCCGATGCAGAGCTGTCGCTCTTCTTGCCCGCAGAATCATTCAGTTGCTCTGCGCTCTCGATCATGATCCTAGAGTTGTCCCGAATCAGGCCGGAGGCGATTCCCGCCTCATTTCTTGCTTGCGCTAGTTCAAGAAGAACCCTCCTCACGAGTCCATCCACCTGTCGCGCCAGCTGATCGAACTGCTTGGCGGTATCGGAAGCCGACCGTGCGACATCCTGATCGTCGGCCATTGCCTGGTCAAAGGCGTCCGAAGCGAAGAGTTCGTTGAACTGCCGGATCATCAGGTCCGTCGAATCCTGCAGTGAATCTGCTCCCTTCCGAAGCCCGGAGGTAATTGAATCGGAAACGGATTCCATCTGTTTGAGCCGGTTATGAGTTTCTAGAAGCGAGTCGGCGACCTTTCTGAGGTCTGACCCGGCAACGTCCAGCTTTGCCATGGCTGCTGCGTTGGAAAACTGACGCACAATATCACCCGAAGCGTCGCGGATTCTTGCGGTGGTATCCGTCAACTCCGAATCCAACATGTCCGATGCATTTCCAAGACCTTCTGAGAATTTCTCGATCTTCAATGAGACTTCGCCGAGGGTGGCCACAATGGCTTCGAATTCCGCTTCAACGGTGGCCACCTGTTTAGCCAGATTCTCGAGGCAATTCATTTCCTGTTCGCGAAACCCGTCGAGCCGTTTGCCGAGATCCGCAATTGGGACTCTGACTTCGGATAGCGCATCCTCCGTCACCTTGGCGACCGCGGAGCTCATTTCCCGAGCCGAGGCCTCGAACGCGGCTTTGAAGGTTTCCGTTACTAACCTTCCGTATTCCTCCGCATTCCTGGCGAGCTGGTCCTGATGCGATTTCAGGGCCGCCTCGGTGGAACTTTCGATCCTCTGGTTGCGTTCCGATGCCAGCTGGGTCGATTCGGTGGAGAATCTTTTCATATCCTGCAGGCTTGCGGTTAAACTTGCTCGAAATTCCCGAGCCGGGGCCTCGAACGCGGCTTTGAAGGTTTCCGTTACTATCCTTCCGTATTCCTCCGCATTCCTGGCGAGTTGGTCCTGATGCGATTTCAGGGCCGCCTCGGTAGAAATTTCGATCCTCTGGTTGCGTTCCGATGCCAGCTGAGTCGATTCGGTGGAGAATCTTTTCATATCCTGCAGGCTTGTGGTTAAGCTTGCTCGAAATTCCCGAGCCGCCTTGTGCAGCGCTATCCGGGTTTCGCGATCACGGGCTATCAATCCTGATCGAAACTGGAAGAACCAGACCCTGAGGGCAACGCCCACGATCGTAGACGACAGCGCAACCCCGAACCCCGCGATGATGTCACGCAGGACGTTGGCGCTCTCAAGTCCGCCGAGCTGGTACAGGGTCACGGCTAGGCTTGTCAGCGTGAACAGGAATCCCAGATAGTAGCAGTTGTCGCCGATGACTTCAGGCTCGATCCTGGCCCGACCGAAGGCGGAAGCAAACCCGGCGTACAGAAATAGGCAGGCTGTAGCCCACACGGCCGATATCCAAACAATCGATTCAGGCCATGGCAGGAGGGTATGACCTTGAAGCTTCAAAAAAGCGCCGCCTAAGGCTCCAAGCAGGAACGCTAGTACAAGGATCCAGCGGTCGGGCGCCGCCTCCCGCAGCCGATCACCGTAGATGCGACCGTAAGCCCGGCCGTCCCTTCGCGCCACGGCGACGAAAGCCCTACAGGTCTCCGAGAGGCCGCGTTCCGACCTGGCGGGCTCCCTGCCTGTCGAAGTAGCGCACCCAGAAGTCGTCCACAGCCGCGCGATCGGAAATCCTGGCATCTGGTCGCGGAAGTCGGAGAATGAAGACGTCTACGTCTCCGAGGTTGCGCGACAGGCGGCTGTACTGCGGCGAAGACGCGAAGTGGTCCCAGTACTGCCCGCGATAGAAGCTCACCGCGTCGCTGTGCTGGAGGAGATCCGAAACGACGATGATCCGCTTCGGGGCGTCCGATGCTGCAAAGCCCGGGGTTCCAGACAGGACGGCTTGCAGGCCTTCCATTATCGGGGACCGGCTTTCGGTCTCACTCTTGAGCATCGACTGGACCGTCGCTTCGATTCGGCTGCGGAATCCTTTGTTGTAGCGCTCTTCTATCAGTGCCGGATTCTGGTAGAGCTCGTTTGCTTCATTTCCCTGAAGCGGCTTGCAGAGCGAGATCTTCGCGCCCCAGTTGACAGGATCCTCGCTGACGACGCCCACGGAGATCATCGTGCCGGTTCCCGCTCGCTGAAACTCCCGTTCCAGTTCCTGCGACAGCCTAGCAGCCTGGGAAGGGGGCAGGGTGTCGGTCAGGTCGAGAAGAACGACGACGAAACCGGTCGGTCCGGTCGCGGCGGGGCAGAGTGTTTCCGCGTCGATCCTGTGGATGTCCTTTACCTTCAGAAAGAACAGCAGCCCTGCTCCAACCGCGGCCAGCACCAGAAGTATGACGAGAATCCAGACGACATCCGACAATGAAACTTTTCGGCCGGACCTCGGGTGCCGACGACCGGCCTTGCCTCTTGATCTTGCCACGTTATTTCTATCCTAACGAGCTAGAAGTGTCGCCTCGATCCTCGGATCTGGTTTTCAACGCGTTCTGAAGATCGCGGGTCGATTTGAAGTTGGCGACGGCATCCATGTAATCCTGATGGATGTCCTGACAGGCCTTGTCTACGATCTCGGTTATGCGTTTTTGCTCCTTCAGAGTCTCGCCCTGTTGCTGAGCCCCGCCCCTTCGGTTAGTGAATTCCTCGAATTCGAATTCCTCATCGAAATACTTCGGGGCGTCTGACTCCCGTCTCGCGCGATTGTGGTCCCGATACTGCTTAAGGAGCTGCCTTACGGAAAGTTCGCAGAGTTGAAGGAAATTGCCGAGATGCGACTGCAACGTGGACCTACCCGAAACGGCGTCAATGGCCTCCGAAAGCTCCTGGTTCACAAACTGGTCCGCCTCTTTCAGTTCCCCAATGGCATCGTCGCGCCGAACCTCCAGGATGCCGAGCGCGTCGTTGAGTACGTCCGTGTACTCCATGCGGGCGTCTATAAGCATGCGCACGTACTTTCCGTATCGCGGGTACGGGTCGTCGGCATAGTATGCCTTCATGAACGCCAGCAGGGAGATCAGGCATCCTAGAACGATGAGCAGCCAGGATTCGATGCTCGCGATGCCCAAGGGGGCCTCGATCAGCGTTTCCGTCGCTGTATTTGCCGCGACTGACCAGTCTCCAATTATCTGCACGGCATCTCGAAAATGCGCAACCGCGAGGTTGAAGGCTGCGACCATCCCAATCCAGGCGAGCGTGAGAATCAGTCCCCAGAGCTTGGATAGGAACTTCACGCTGTTTATGAACCGGGAGTAGTATCCGAGGATGCTGGACAGGCCCACGTTGGCGAGCGAAATCAGAACCGCAGCCATTGCCCCGCCAAGCAGGCCAAGTTCGTTCTTCTGAGCGAACAGGTAGCCGTTCAGCACCGATTCGAACAGCAGCATCAGCATTACCAGGGCGACCCACCTTGCGGTGGAGGACCTCTCCTCCGCAGCCCGGATCAGCCTGTGCTTCTTTCGGAAGTCCATTAGGAACTCGTAGCACTGTTGGACGTTTTCCTCGGGGTTGGCTAGTCTCGTCTCCAGCGATACGATGTCGCTCATGAAGTCCCCCTTGGCCTTTCCGGCCACGATCCCGACCTCTCGTCTCGCTTCCGTGGCCCTAGCCAGCCGCTCGTTGTAGACATCCAGGTTGATCTCGAAGTTCTCTAGGCCTTGCCGCCTTGCCCTGCCCACCTCAGCGACGATTTCTAGTTCGACGCTGTCCATGGTCGTGCTTGCCGAATCGGGCAGATTCCTTGCGGCGTTCCGCGAAGCTCTCTTCTCTACATTTAGCTTTGCCGCGATGTGTTGCACGTCGACGTCAGGGAAAACCGAAGTCGACGGAACGAACCTGTCAGACGCGAACACTTTCCTAAGGCTTTCAAGCAAGAACCGCCCCCAATTCTACGAAAACATTTGTGCGCTAGCACTTACGAAAGGGAAAACAAACATCGATTGTCGCCCAATCTGAAACTAAAGCGCGCTCGAACGGAAATTCCTTTCTTGTCGTCCCATCGTTGTGGAATTCCACAAGTGCACCACCCGAACCTCACCTAAAGGCCCCCCCTAGTTTCAGGAAAGAAGAGAGAGCCGCCCGGATCGGCGCGACGCGATCAGGCTGTTTTCGGTTAGCGAATCTACTTGTTTCCGTTCGTTTCAAGGTATCGACCCTAAGGCGTTTCCGCAATGCGCCGCGGCGGCATGTGCGTCCGGCGACCCTCGCCGCAGCGGCAGAAGCTGTTCCCGAAGCCGTCCCGCGGACCTTGTTCAAAATCTTTATTTCCAAACCCAGTCGGAACTGACCAGAGGCTTGAGGCGAAGATGATCTTGTGGGACATTGAAGTGTTTCGATTTACGAAAATAAAAGGTGATAAAGTACCCTCAGGAAGCTCTTGAAATTTCCTAGAGGGAAGGAGCGTCAATTACAACAGTCAATTTGACTAAATCGGTGCGAATGTCCATACGCGCACCGGCCTGTTGCATTCAGCCTCTTGCCACCCACGCCGAAAACCCAGTCGCCGACCTGAGCCGGCGATCGAATTCCGGGCTTGCAACAAGCGAGGGTGCGCACCCCATGAAACGGATTTGGCGCGAACCCGAAATCGCGGTCCACAACGTAAATGTACACTCGTGGAGGTCGAGGTGGGATATTGCTTAGCACCGCTACGTCACGGACGCATGGACGGGTTCACGCAACTCACCGCCTAGTTTCTCGAACCGATTGTCCTTGCCCTCATTCGCATCAACAACGCTCATGGTGTTCCGATTCACGATAGTATGGCCATAGTCGTTCAGTGCCTTCGGCACGTCCGCTTCCGTCCCGTCACGCAGGTAGACACCAACGATGCGTTTCCCCAAAAGATGGGTTGTTCGCTCTCCCAATTTACCCAAGGGCGCGTGTGCGTCATTGGGCCGATGAGAGCGACAACCGTCGATGCCCACCTAATCTTCTTTCGGAGAAGGCGTTTGATCGTTGCGTCCTTTACGCGGCCCTGCTGTACTGGCCGCTCGTTGGCCGGTTTCATGCGCACGGATGAGTTGCGGACCACGTTGTCGCTGCGTCCGAGCATCTGCGTAAAGCTATCGACATGGGAATCGTCACCGTAATGGTGGCTGATGAAAATGTTCTTCTGCGTGGTCACAGCAACCTCCGAGGATCGGCCAGACAAGCACAACCAAAATGTGCGGTCCCAGCGCGCACATCAATACATCGTGTTCTAACTTGCTTTGGCGGGGTCAACTTAACTCATCGATCCACGCGGCTCCGATGGATCGATCCGGCAGAATTCGTACAGCAGCGGCACATAATCGATATCGTTTGCGAGCCGTTCTAGGTCGAGATCAGTATGAACAAGCCGTTCGCCGAGAAGGCGAGTCGCGCCTCCTGTAGACAAGACCGGTATTCGGCGCGCGTCTGGACAGACACGGCCAATCAGTTCGAATTCATCGACGATTCCTTGCATGCCACCGATAAACACTGCCGTCTCGAAAGCGTGGTTTTTGAACATCCGACAGCGCATCTTGTAAAGGCTGACTTTTAGCCGATGTTCCTCCGACTTGTCCGGGCGCGACTTCGCGGCCGGCACATATTGCGTGTTCCTAAAGCGCCCATTGTCTTCTGGATACTGATCCTCGAAATACCTAGACTGATAGAGAGTTACCCATTCCGAATAATCGACATTAAGACTGCTCGCAGCGGCCCAAATCATCGGAGTAATAGCCGGATGCCCGTCCCAGATCAAAGGTCGACGCCCAAGGACCACGTAAACGAGTGCCTTTACAGCCGCTGCGATATCCACCACATCAGAAGGTTCTACAAAGTGAGGCTTGCTGGGATCTGGAACGCTGGCTGAAAGGAACACCGCTCTTGTCATGACGCCGCCCTCCGTGAAAGGATTTCAACGGTATCAGATACCCTCAAGAAGTCCACTTCCGGAATGCGCTTATCCAACCAACTCAAATGCATAAGCCACGACTCGGTGATTCCGGTATGGTCATAGACCAGGTAAGGTCCACTCTGTCTTGCTTTGTGCGCACGCTGAGCAACGTCATGCATCATGTTGGCTGTCGGCACGCCAATAACAGGATATGCCCATGTCTCACCGCCGGTCTTCAGCTTAATTGAAACACAGCGATACGCGCCCGGACCGGCAATCTTCCCTCCGATCGCTTCGACGCCGGTTTTGAGCTTGCCGGCAATCTCGGTGTGTCGAGCGGCCATGCCCCGAGCGCGCAACCGTTCAACCATATCGACAATGTCCTCAAGCACATGCGTCTTCAGGAATGCTGAATCCCGGCTTGACAGAAGACATGGATGCTCCTGATTGCGGCATTGGCGTACCATCCCGTGCATCTAATCGGCACGCGCCTGAAGTCGCAGGGCGTCAATTTGAGCTGGGCTTCGATCCGAAACCGCATGCAGGGCTGGCATCGAATCACGACGACCCTGCGCAAGGCCGACGGCGCGCTGGTGGTGAACCGCCAGGATGCGAGGCCCGACACCGAGCAGGCAATGATATCCGTGGTGGCGGGAGCCAAGCCCGGACTCCATCGCAGAAGATGCGAGCTCGAAGGCTGACCTAGTCCTCCAGCATTCACAAAATTTCCAAAAATTCAAGAGGAACTGAATTTCCGTCGGTTTTTTATTCTTTTGAAACAACAGGTTACAAGAATTCTGGCACTACAAACTGCCAACTTGGGTTCCGCTTCGGCGGCTTGCGCCCGCCCTTCAGGATCGTCCGGCAGCCGGGAGCGAGGGGAAGGACATAGACGTCCTTCGGGGTCTTCGAGCCGCTTCCCGAGGAGCGTCCGATCATCTCCCAGTTCGCGGCCCGGTAGCACGACGCCTCGAACCTCGCGGGATCGACGAAGGTTTCCGCCAGAACCGGGCGGGCGCCCCAGCGCTCCTCCCAGTCGTCCGCCAGCCGCCGCGTCGACCGGGCCAGCGACCGCGAGGCGAGGTTCTTGACCTTCACCCACGGGAACACGAGAAAGCGGCTGTTGCGGGCCACCAGGCCCAGGCGGGCGTCGCGCTGCCTCTGCGTCCATCCCACCCATTCGTCGCGGCAGGCCAGCGCGCCGGAGGCCTCGTACATCAGGCAGCCGAGCCTGCGGCCGGAGGCGTCGACGATGAAATACCTCATGTACTGGCCGATCGGCGAGGCGTAGCCGAGATGGTGATGGCGGTCGACCAGCTCCGTCCATTCCGCCGCCTCCGCCTTGTCGAAAACCGGCTTCAGGGCGATCGGCTCCAGCTCCGCCAGGTCGCAGGCGATCTCCGGGCCCGGATCCGAGCGCGAGGAATGCGCCGCCCGCCTGCGAGGCCCGCCGCGCTTCAGCTTCGGCGGAAGCTTCAGGATGCCGAGCGCCTCGAGATCCTCCAGCACGCGCAGGGCGAGCTGCTCGCTGTAGCCGCCGCCGGAAGTGTGCCAGCCGAAGTGCTCGCAGATCGTGCGCGCCACCTCCCGGCGGCTGTTCTTCGGCAGAAGCCCCACCGTCTCCTGGATCTGCGCGATCCGGCCGCGCGTCAGCCTCTTGCCGCGGAAGGTCGTGGATTTAAGAGCCTTGATGCGCGGATCCATGGCGATTTTCCTGCGGACGGAACAATTCGCCTCTTGCATGACCGATTCGCCGCCTTGAGTCAAGCCCTCTTCCGAAGATTCCGCGGCTTTGGAAAATCTTTTTTAATCAGCCAGTTGACACCGAAAAAAAAATTGGCGAAAATTCCGGCTCTTAAGGCAATGCTATTGCCAACCCGGGGCCCAAACAAGAGGTGGAACGTTTCGCAAAACGACATACTGCGACCTGAACGACCACGAATGCGTTGCAACCAAAAGGAGAAGAACAATGACCGAGCATGCCAATATCCCGAAGCTGAAGAGCTGGTATCGGAACGGAGAGCTTAGCCGCAGAGACTTTCTGCGACAGTCCACATTGCTAGGCCTGTCCGCAACGGCGGCCTATTCCTTTGTCGGACTTACCGCACCCAGCCCCGCGAGCGCTCAGAACATGCCCATGGGCGGCACCATCCGTATGGGGATGCGTGTCCTCGACGTCAGCAGCCCACATGCGATTTCGTTCGAAGAAGCAGGCAGCGCGACGATCCGACCCGTGTGCGATTTCCTCGTTCGGACGGGGCGGGACAACATCACGCGGCCGTGGCTGCTGAGCAGTTGGGAAGCGACCGATGACTTGCGCACCTGGACGCTGCACGTCCGTAACGGCGTGAAATGGCAGAATGGCCGGCTTTTCACTGCAGAAGACGTCGCATGGAACTTCAAGCACGTGTTGATGCCAGAAGTCGGGTCGTCGATCCTTGGGCTAATGGGCGACTACATGCTGACCGAGGTCGATACCGGTGAGAAAGATGGCGACGGCAACGCCGTTATGCGGTCGGAGCTTTGGGATGCGAATGCAATCGAGGTGATCGATTCCTCGACAGTGCAACTGAACCTCAAGAATGCCCAGGGCGCCGTTCCGGAACATCTGTTCCACTTCCCGTTCTACATGCTCGACCCCGAAGAAAACGGCGTCTACGGCGCTGGTTCCAACGGCACCGGCGCATTCAAGCTGGTCGAACATAATATCGGCGAAAACGCGGTCCTCGAACGTGTCATGGACAGCCATTTCATGGGTGTAGGACCGTTCTTGGACCGGATCGAAATCACCGATCTTGGCGAGGACCCCAATGCCGCACTCAGCGCTTTGCTGACCGACCAGATCGATGGCGTTTATGAGATTTCGGAAAATCAGGCGCCGATGGTGATGGCAAACGAAAACATCGAGGTCTACAGGGCCACCACCGCCGCCACGGCTGTCGTGCGGGGCAAGATGAACCAGCCTCCGTTTGACAACCCGAAAGTCATGGAAGCACTTCGTCACGCAAGCAATGGCGCAACTATCATTGATCGGGGGATGCGGGGCAATGCGGCGCTGGGCGATCACACCCACGTTTCGCCGATTCATCCCGAATGGGCCGATCTTGGGCCGTTCCCGTTCGATCCCGAAAAAGCCAAAGCCATCCTTGCCGAGGCCGGATACCCGGATGGAATTGATCTTGAGATCAACGTCAAAACGCAGCCAAGCTGGGAACTTGATGTAGTTCAGGTGATGGTCGAGGACTGGGCCAAGGCCGGGATCAACGTCAAGATCCAGACGCTTCCCGCGTCGGTGTTTTGGGACCGCTGGAGGGAATATCCTTTCAGCTTTACCGCATGGGGCCACAGACCGCTTGGTATGATGGTTCTGAGCCTGGCCTATCGCACAGGTTCGCCGTGGAACGAATCCAGCTTCTCGGACGCAGAATTCGACAGCTTGCTGACCGATATCGGCGGCACCATCGATCCAGAGCGCCGCAAGGAGGTCATGGCGAAGCTTATGACAATTATGCGAGAGCGCGGCCCGATCGTGCAGCCGTTCTTTATGCAAGTGGCGACGGCCTACAACAAGCGGGTCAAGGGAATGGCAATGCACCCGACGAAGTATGTCTTCTTCGACCTTCTTGCGATTGAGGCCTGACAGAATGTGGGGCGGGCGCATTCTTGGTGCGCGCGCCCCTTATCTAGATCAATGGATCGACTACACTGGCAGGATTGACCGCGCGTCGGCCAGTTCCGCCTGTGTTGTCGCGCCCAATACATGGGGTAGTCATGCAAAATGGTCAACAAGACCTACGCAATGGCGACATAATCATGGAGCGGGCCTAAGGGATGCGAACGCCGATTGTCATTTTGCACATGGACGCACCCGCACCCGCGCTCGAAATCGTGCGGGCTGCACACCCAGATCTACTGATCCAATCCTGCGACAGCTACGAAAACCTGCCAGAAATGATCCAGACGACGGGCGCAGAAGTGGTCTATTCCGTGCGTTTCGCAGGGACGCCCGGATTCCCCCGGCAGGCGCTAGTGAACAGCGAAACTGTTCGATGGGTCTCGGTCGGTGGCTCGGGGACGGATCACCTTGCCGGTTGGGACTCCGGGCGACTGACCGTAACCAATGCCGCCGGTGTCGCCGCAGGTATGATGGCGGAATACACGCTGGGCGCGATGCTGCATTTCTCGCTCGACCGGTCCAGCTTCGTCAAGGCACAGGCAGCTCATCGATGGATCGAAGGCCGGGTCACGCCGATTGAGGGATGCCGCATTCTAATCGTCGGCTTGGGGCAGACCGGGCGCGCAATCGCCCGG
This sequence comes from Albidovulum sp. bin36, assembly GCA_002238565.1. Classification (GTDB taxonomy): domain Bacteria; phylum Pseudomonadota; class Alphaproteobacteria; order Rhodobacterales; family Rhodobacteraceae; genus JAPPFL01. Next base: position 3,770 of record MPMP01000127.1, on the reverse strand, counting down.
CGATGCAAGGCGATGGGTCTGCATGTGACAGGGGTACGCGCCCGCCCGTCGGCGATGGATCATTTGGACGAAGTGCACGGCGTCGACGCACTGCCAACTCTCTGGCCAAGGGCTAATTTCATCGCAATCTGCGTGCCACTTCTCGAAAGCACCAGACGTATGGTCGATGCGGCGACCATCGCGCAGATGCAACCGGGCGCTGTTCTGATCGACGTCTCGCGCGGCGGGGTTGTGGATCAGACTGCATTGGCGGCAGCCCTCACCAACGGACAGTTGCGAGGCGCTGCGCTTGATGTATTCGAAACTGAGCCGCTGCCAGCGGACAGCCCGTTCTGGGATCTCGAAAACGTCATTCTCACCCCGCATTGTTCGTCGATCTACGAAGGCTGGGAGCTGAAATCCGTCGCAATGTTCAGCGAAAACCTGTCCCGCTATCGCCAGGGCGATCCGCTTTTCAACATCGTGGATCCGGGCCGAGGGTATTGACCTCAGAAAGGCATCGCATGGAACGCAGGCGTGGCACAGGCGGGCGCAGCGCAAAATCGGGGCGCAGCGGCGGTGGTATTGCCCAGCTCGCGCGCCGTCAGGTCATCAACCCCTATCAACCGATAGAACTGGCGGACCCCGACCAAATCCAGCAATTGCACGACACCTCGATGCGCATTCTTTCCGAGCTTGGGATCCGAGTAATGAGCGATCGGGTGATGGCCCTTTTCGAGGCTGCGGGGGCCAGCGTGGATCGGGGCACGTCGATCACCCGGCTGGACGAGAGCATCGTCATGGAAGCGGTCGGCAAGGCGCCGGGCCAATTCACCCTAACCGGTCGCAACGCCGATAAACGCCTGACCATCGGCGGCAACTACATCTGTTTCGGTCTGGTGGCGGGCCCACCCAACGTGCACGACAGGGTCAATGGCCGCCGCGATGGCAATCTGGCGGATTACCAGAACTTCATCCGATTGGCGCATCATTTCAATGCCATCGATATTATCGGCAATCAGGTCATTGCGCCCATGGAGTTGCCCGCGAACAACCGTCATCTGGATACTTACTTCGCTAATCTGACGCTGTCCGACCTGTCCTTCCATTGCACGGGTATCGGGCGCGGCCGCGCGCTGGACGGTATCCGGATGATGGCGATCACGCGTGGCATGAGCGTTGAAGAGCTGGCATCTGATCCCGGCGTCATTACCATCATCTCGGTCAACTCGCCGCGCCTCTTTGATGATGCGATGGCCGAGGGGTTGATCGCAATGGCCGAACACGGCCAGCCGGTTACGGTAACGCCCTTCACGCTGATGGGCGCGATGACACCGGTCACCCTGGCCGCCGCTCTCGCCCAGCAGAATGCCGAGGCGCTGTTTGGCATTGCGCTGACCCAGCTTGTCAATCCCGGCGCACCCGTCATGTACGGGGCGTTTACGTCGAATGTGGACATGCGGTCGGGCGCCCCCGCCTTTGGCACGCCCGAAAACACCAAGGCCAACATGATCGCCGGCCAGCTGGCGCGGCATTATGGCTTGCCCTACCGAACCTCGAATGCCAACGCCTCGAATGTCGTCGACCTTCAGGCCGCCTACGAGACCGGGATGTCCACATGGGGTGCCGTCATGGGCGGCGGCAACATGGTCTATCATGCGGCGGGCTGGCTGGAAGGCGGGCTGACGGCCTCTTACGAAAAACTCATCCTCGACGTCGAGATCATCCAGAATATGACGGAATTCCTGTGCCCGGTTTCCTTTTCTGAGGACGATCTTGGATTCGAGGCGATCAAGTCGGTTCAAGCCGGCGGCCATTTCTTCGGCGCGCAGCACACGATAGAACGATATGAAACCGCGTTCTATCGACCGATGCTGTCAGATTGGACCAACTACGAGAATTGGGAGGCCGCCGGCGCGCAAGAGGCGGTCGAACGCTCGACGCTGTTATGGCAAAAGGCGCTGGAAGAATATCAGGAACCATCTCTGGAAGATGCCGTGCGCGAAGAACTCGAAGCATATGTGGCGAAACGAAAAGAGCAGATTGGCACGGGTGATCCCTAGCGCGGCGGCCAGAGGGCCCTGATTCCGCGCGTGGGTAGCTTCGAAAGCCCGCATCAAGCCATCACTTCCACGTTTCGTCCATAGGATAGGTGGACAGCGCCGCACTGCCGGATTCCGTGATAAGAACCTGTTCTTCAAGTTTCACGCCGTCAGGGCCTCCGACCTCGCCTACGTAGCTTTCGATGCTGACCGTCATGCCCGGCTGCAAGACCGAGTTCTTCACGCCCCGATGAGCGAATCTTGCGGGCACGGCAACCGGATGCTCGTCACCCAAACCGACACCGTGGATCAGGCCCAGGTATTCCTGGTGCGCAAATTTCTCGGGCATCCGAAACGATAGTTCCGAAATCTCTGTCGTTGAGACACCGGGCCGCAGTAACGCGCGGTTGTGTTCGATCTGCTCTTTGGAGACCGAAAGCAGTTCGCGCTGCCTGTCCGTCGGTCTTGTTTCCCCACAGATCCAGGCACGTGAGATGTCACAAACATAACCGTAGGGACCTACCAGATCGGTGTCGAAGCTGACAATCTCGCCCTCTTTCAACAGCTTTGGACCACATTCCTGGTACCACGGGTTGGTCCGTTGGCCCGAACACAGAAGCCGGGTCATGATCCATTCGCCGCCAAGTTCGATATTTGCCTGATGCAGCAGCGACCAGAGCGCGTTTTCCGTCATACCGGGCCGAAATGCCGCGCGCATTCGGCGCACGCCTTCTTCGCAGGCCGCAACCGCGATGCGCATTGCGGCAATTTCGTCAACGGACTTGATCAGGCGCGCTTGCTCAGCAAGCGCCATCCCGTCTTCGATTACCAGTCCTTCTGCCAAGAGGCTGAATGTTCCAATGGTATCGACGCGGTCTACGGCAATCCGCCGATTTCCGCCCCCGTGCAAGCGGATCTCTTCGGCAATATCGGCGGCGAATTCTTTTGCTTTTGCGACGCACTGATCGCCGGCCGCAAAGTGGAACCAGGGCGTGCCGACGCGGACGTCAGCAATCAGCGGTAAGTCCTCGGCCAAATGCTCTGCCCCGTGGAACTCCCACAAAATTATGGGCCCGTTTGCCGCCACGAGGACGTAGCGCGCGGGATTGTGCAGCGTCCAGACCTGCATGTTGGTGCAATCGACGGCGTAGCGGATGTTCACCGGATCGAACAAAAGCGCTGCCGCGATATCGCGGCGGTTCAATTCCTGCCGCAGGCGACCCAGCCGATAAGCGCGCATCGCGTCGAGGTTCACGGCGGGTTCTGCGGTTTCAGTGTTGGGTTGAACTTTCAAAGTCGATCCTTGTCCTGGGCCGCGGTGGCACCGCCCACCATGGGACATTCAGCGGCGATGGAGCTGTCCCAAGCTTATCTGATCGACGCGCCACCTAGCCGCCCGGCTGCAGGCAGCTTGTCCCAAAAAAGACGTCTTGACCATGTAAATTTTGGTGCTCGCCCATATGACGCTGCGGGCCAGGCACGTCCTGGGATCGAGCATTGATGAATGCGACCACGGGGGTCAATTTCCTGTCGTATCCGGGTTAGCTGACAAATTTCGCCTGTAATACCAATACCGGAAAATTTCTAGGTACTGGAATAATTTTGGAAGCACTGAAAGTTCCCCTGATGTTTCTCATGCCAATTCTCCCCAGCTTCGAGCGCCGAGCGTGCGGATCCGATCCGGGGAGTTGGTGAAATCCGACCAGACTGCGCCAACCTTCTCCTTGACGGCATCGGCGGTCTCGAAGA
>MPMP01000126.1 GCA_002238565.1 Albidovulum sp. bin36 | reverse complement strand
CCTTTCGATCGCTGAAATCGGAGCTCGGCCTGCGCCCGGTCTTCCACCAGCTCGACGGGCGAATCGCCTCCCACCTCCTGATTGCGGCATTGGCGTACCATCCCGTGCATCTAATCCGCACGCGCCTGAAGTCGCAGGGCGTCAATTTGAGCTGGGCTTGGATCCGAAACCGCATGCAGGGCTGGCATCGAATCACGACGGCCATGCGCAAGGCCGACGGCGCGCTGGTGGTGAACCGCCAGGACGCGAGGCCCGGCGCCGAGCAGGCAATGATATCCGTGGCGGCGGGAGCCAAGCCCGGACTCCATCGCAGAAGATGCGAGCTCGAAGGCTGACCTAGTCCCCCAACCTTCACAAAATTTTCAAAAATTCAAGAGGAACTGAATTTCCGTCGGTTTTTTATTCTTTTGAAACAACCGGTTACAAGAATTCTGGCACTACAAACTGCCAACTTGGGTCAGGCTGCCCGACTTCCTCGACTGGCGAGCGAGGCAGGCCATCGTTGTCTGACAACAAATTTGGCTACACCCAGGTGTGGCTCGAACGGCGGATTCGACCGCGCTCATTCGCAAGCCGCGCCGCAAATCTCAGTAGGTCGTTGCGGAGGTCGAACTGCTCATGAAATTTACGAAACCAGGGGCGGAAGGCAATTCAGCTGAGTACGTTGCACCGCCGAACCGGTGGTCCGCCATCCCGGCATTTCCGCTTCGGCGAGCGTGCGAAAAAATGAAACGGCGAATGATTGCCCGAGCAATTGCCGGCTTTACGGCCACAAGGAATCGCTGGCGATTCGCGCGCCTTCGCACATTGCGCGCATCTTGGCCCACATGACGCGCGGCTCGACTTCGGTCTTGTAGGTGGCTTGGGAGGAGAACCCGCAGTCGGTACTTGCAATGACGTTTTCGCGACCGACGCGTTCCGCGAAGCGCACTATCCGCTCGGCTACGTATTCGGGATGTTCGACAACGCTGGTCGCATGCGTGATAACGCCCGGCAGGATTAGCTTGCCGTCCGGCAGCTTGACGGTTTCCCAAAGATGGTATTCGTGCTCATGGCGAGGATTGCCGGCTTCGAACGAGTAGGCTCCGGCGTTGACGGAAAGAACTTGGTCGATCATTTGCGGAAGGTCGGGCTCGTAGATGCGCGGCCCTTGGTTAATTCCGTAGCATGTATGGAAGCGGACCTTTTCCTCGGGTATGCTGCGCAGGCTGTGATTAATGGCTTCGACGTACATCGACACCTTGGCGGACTTCTCGGCATCGTCGAGTTCGTCGTCCATGTAGATGTTCGGCAGGAACGGATCGTCAACTTGCAAAAGCAGGCCGGCCTCTACGATCGCTTTGTATTCCACCGCCAAAGCGTCGGCAACGGCATATGCATAAGCCTCTTCGCTGTCGTAGTAGTCGTTGAAGCCGACGCCCGTAACCGCGGCGCAAGGCATGAATGCTTCCTTGCATCCTGACTTTTCGACGGCCGCCATCAAGTTGTTAAGGTCGACTTGAAGAGCCTCGTGGCCCACGTATCGAATTTCTCCCACGCAGAACATTGGCTCAGATCGCACGATTGCCGAGCCTAGATGGGCGCGATTGAAATATTCGCGATAAAATTCGGGGAATGCTTCGCGCTCGGCCTTGTATAGTCCCGGGTCCACGTCCGGCCGCGTTTCAAAGCCCTCGAGTCTTTCATTGATGTAAACCGCATGGCCGGGCTTCGACATCTCTCCATCGGCGACGATGTCGATCCCTGCGTCCGCCTGTTTTGCGACCATGTCCTCGACAGATAGCCTAAGCATTTCCGAAAATATTTCCTGGTCTACGTCGCCGCCTTCCAATTTCGCTTTCAGCAGATCCAAAAGGTCGTGCGGACGCGGCAAGCTGCCTACATGGGTAGTAAGGATACGGTCGGTGCTGTGTCTCATCTTCTCTTCTCTTGCGGGATCCGGTCCGCCTGTACGATACGGAAACCACATTCCTCAAGCTTTTTCAATCCGTCCGGATTGATCAAACAGCGGTCAAAGGCGAATTTACTTGCCATGTTCCTGATCGGATCGCGCCATGAGCCGGCATGAATTCGGCGACGGCAACCTGCCAAACCGGAATGACGAGGCATCCGCAGCCAAGTTCTTGAGATTTCCGATGCTCGCGTTCCGGACTTCCGGTCCATGGCAAGTTTCCTCCCTCTTCAACTAATGCTTCGCAAATTGAATCTTTTCGAATGATTTGTGCATGATTGCGGATGGGGCGGCTGAAATTCGTTCAGCGTCCCGACTTCGCAACTCGGTGAAACGCATTGGCAAATTATTGTCGACGGCCGTGCAGACGTGCTGGAATTTGGCGATTCCCCGCGCTCTTGCAGGATTGCCTGTATTTTTTTCCCTATCGCTTGACTCTGATTGTCGCCTCCCGGAATTCAGACCGCAGTCGCCGAAGCAAAATTTCCGCGCTGCAAGCCGGATAGGCTGCGGATGCTTGCATGCATGGAGATACTGGCCGCGCCTCGGTGATTCACTCGCATGGCTAAATCGTGCGGAACTAGCGCAGTTCAGAATCGTTTCGACGAAACCGGCTTGTGGTTAAGTTAATTTCCGCTTTTGCCGAATCGCGCCGCAATGTCCTTTTTGACTTCAGGAATTCCGTATTTGTCGAAATCGTCGCGAACCCGCTGTTCGGCATCCGGCAGGCTGTCATGGCCGACTATGCGAAACATCTCGCCGGTAACCGCGCTTTTGGCAAGGATTTCCTGAAACTCGTCGTCGCCGTAGCCTTCCGGATCGGTTCCGGCCAGCCTCGCGAACCTGATCGCCATTTCATGCTGCTGCCGATAGTCGCCGTGATGGTATTCCGCAACGCAGTCGGAAAGGCCGAGCTCCAGGTCCTCGCTCGAGGACGGCGAAATCGCTCCGCTCCAGGAATAGGCGATATAGCGAGCCTGCTGTTCCAGGACTACGGGATACGGTCCTAGCTGAGCCCACAGGCCGACGAAGGCGAGTCGCTCCAGATCCGGATGAAAGGTGAAATCGGAAAGCACCATTCCCTTGCGATTCAATTTTACGGTTTGGGCAATTTCTTGGGAAAGAAACGGCAAGTGGAGATCGAATCCCGTGCCAACGATGATGGCGTCCGCTTCAACTTCGCTGCCATCCGCGAATCTGACGAAATTTCCGAAAACGGATTCAATCCTAGGGCGCACGTCTATCCTGTCTTCCGCGACCAGGTTGAGATAGTGCTGGCTTCCGGCGACGCCCGCCAGGGCCATGTCTTCGTGCGTCGGCGGCGCGCCGTAGCGAGCCGGGTCGCCGCCGTAGGCCAGAAGGAACTCCTTGGTATTTGCAAGCACTTCGTCGAGCGGGAGCCTTTCCTGCTCCAGCGCGCCTTCCCTTGTGAACGCGAAATACTCGAGGGGCGTTCCGGCAATCATTTTTGGCATCACGTAGCGCTGCCGGCGCTGCGACATATATACGCGCTTCGTTCCCATCATTGACAAATCGCTTGCGATCTCGAGCGCGGAAATGCTTCCGCCTAGAACGACGATTCGCTTGTCCCGGTACTCGGTCGGCTCCTTGTAGTGGAAAGCGTGAATCGCGCCGCATTCGCCTGTAAAGCAATCCAGGCCGGGAATGTCGGGGATTTCGGGCTTGTTGAAACGCCCGGTCGCGACAACGGCATAGTCGAATGTCGAAGAATTCGCAGCCCCGCCGCTTTCCCATGTCACGTCGTAACCGCCTTCCGGCGCAGCGGCCAATCTCGTTACTTTCGCGCGCAGCTCGAGATGGGACCGAAGGCCGTGCAGATCCGCGAAAGCATTGATGAGCTCGGCAACTTCGGTATTTCGCGGAAACATCGCAGTGCCGTCCGGGTACTGCAAGTCTGAAAGCCTTGTAACAAACCTCGCCGTATTGACGCGCATTTCAGGCCAAACGCCGCTATTTTCGTTGTGGCGATTCCACTGGCCGCCGATTTCGTCGTGCATTTCGAAAATTCGGGGCGCAAATCCTTGCGATTTGAGATATCGCGCTGCCGCCAGCCCTCCGAAACCAGCGCCGATTATTGCTACGTTGCGTTCGCTCAACTCCAGCTCCTCCGTATATTGCGCTATCTCCACAGCGTACTGCGCTTAACCCGTATTCAGCTTCATTCCGAAATTAGCTCCGAAGCGCGAAAGTTCGAGGTATTCGCCTATTGCATCGGCTCGGATTTCAAATTCCATTTTTTATTCGTTTGGCGGGACTATTCAACCATTCGCCGCAATTCGAAGGAACGGGTCAATCCAAGCTTCATCGAATGCAGTCGGAAATGAAACTGCATCCGATAGTCGCGCGGTTTCGATCGCTCTAGCCTTCAAGTCGCAAACCTTTCGATTTCTGCCGAGGAAAGAAAAAATATTCCGATTCCCACCGTCGCGCGCCGGGACAACCGCGCCTAATGGCATTCGCTACAGCGAACTGATTGTTCGCTTGCCGTCCGTCAAAATACCGACTTCGTCAACCGGCGGTCGATCCAGTCATCGCCGCAGCGGTGCTATCCAGCAATTCAGCGAATTCAGGGTCGTTTATATTACTCTCGGATTCGACCACTTGAACGGATTCAGACCTTTTAGCTTCGACTCCATCACGGAATGCCTTCACCGCTTCCGGATCCCAGAATGCCTCTCCCGGCTTGTCCAGCATGGAAACGCCGCCCATCGGCACGGCGACGGCGGTCGGCGCGAGCGGCTCGCCGAGACGTTCGGCTAGAGTCTCGCCGACAGCGCGGCATTCTTCCACCGTCGTGCGAACGAGCGTGACGAGTTCGTTGTGCGAAAGGATTTGTCGATCCTTGAAGCGATCCGGCACTGTATTCCTAGGCCCGAAAGCGAGCATGTCGATAGCGCCGGGCGCGACGACCTGCGGTATGCCGCAGCGCGAAGCATTGGTCAATCGGTCGCTTCCGGCCGGAAACCCGCCGCCGTGCAATTCGTTCGCCAATTCGGCGATAGTCACGTCGACAACCAGATCCACCACGCCTTGCCGAGCAAATAGCTCAACCGTTCGGCCTCCGGTTCCGTTGGCGTGGAAAACGAAGGGTTCAAATCCTCGTTTCGAAAGCAAATCGCCGACTTGGTTGACGCACGGCGTCGTAACTCCGTACATCGTCAAGGCGGCGGTTCTTCCAGTTCGCTTCGCCTCCGAAAGCGTTTCGCTTGTCTTTAGCGCCGAGGCGGTCCTGGCGAGCCGCTCGATCATCCGCTGGAGAATGGAGTTGCTGCCCTCGACGTCCGTAATCGGATATAGCATTACGGCATCGTTGGCTCCGATGATGGGACGGGTGTCGCCGGCAACCGCCGTCGCCATTAGAATCTTGGGAATTCCCAGCGGCAGCACCGGCGCAATCCGGGAAAAAACCGTGGACGCGTTCGAACCGCCCATGCACACGAGAGCGCCGACCCGGCCCGACGCCAGAAGTTCGCCGAGTATAAGCCCCGCTCCGCGCGCCATGACGGCAACGGCTTCGGCACGACCGCGGTCCGAAAGGCCGTTTATGCGCTCCCCCGCCCGGAGCGCGACTTCCTTCGAGCTGAACGTGCAGCCGTAGTCGCCGGGAAACACAGACGTGTCGATCGTGATCGGCTTCTCGCCCAAGCGACCGAGCTCCTCCGAGAGGCGCGCAAGCGACGTAGCCTTGGTGTCGTACGTGCCCGCTATGACAATCCTGGACATTTTTTTCAGCTTTTCCCGAGCCTAAGCTGAGAGAACCCTCGTACCGTGTTTTCGATCGCAACTTCCGTGGGCAGCCTTTCCATCGTAGACGCACCGATAAATCCCTGCGTGCCGGTCGCATGCATCACGATTTCGACTTCTTTCGGCGTTTCAAGCGGGCCGCCGTGAGTTAGCACGATCACGTCCTCTCTGATCGATCTCGCGAGCTCCTTCATTCGGCCGGTCAGCTCTATGCAGCGATCGAGCGATTTCGTGTAGGATCCCGTGGCGCCTATCGACCCGCCGGTAGTCAGCCCCATGTGGGCGACCACGACATCGGCTCCCGCCCTCGTCATCTCGCCGACCGCATCGATATCGTAGCAATAGCTCAGAGTGAATATGTTCTTGCCGTTCGCCAGTCGGATCATGTCGACTTCCTTGTCGTATCCGAAACCGGTTTCTTCCAGCGATTGCCGGTACTGCCCGTCGATGAACCCGTGGGACGGAAAATTTATGACGCCGGAAAACCCGGCCTGAACGACGCCGTCAAGAAACCGGGGCATCAGGCGCGTCGGGTCCGTCCCGTTGACGCCCGCGATGACCGGCGTCTCTCCCACAACCGGCAAGACGTCTCTTTCGCCCATTTCCATGACGATCGCGTTGGCGTCGCCGATTGGAAGCAGGCCGGCATTGGATCCGTAGCCGTTCATCCGGTATCGGCCCGAATTGTAGATCAGGATCAGGTCCGCGCCGCCCCGTTCAGCGAACTTGGCGGAAATTCCGGTGCCGGCTCCCGCGCCGATGATCGGCCGGCCTTCCGCCAGAGTCTCGCGGAGCCTCTTGAGAACTGCATCTCGACTGTACACTGTATAACTCCAAATGCTGCTTCGATTTCGGCGACGCGCGGCTTAGTCGACCATCAAAAGGCCGCCGTTGACGTGAATCGTTTGGCCGGTGATGTAGGCCGAGGCTTCCGAAGCAAGAAAAATCGCAGTGCCAACCAAGTCTTCCGCGACTTCCATGCGGCCGAGAGGAATGTACTTCTCGTAGGCGAATAGATTGTCTCTGTGGTGTGCGTGCATCGGCGTGTCGACGCCTCCCGGAGCGATCGCGTTGACGCGCACGCCGTACTTTGCGACATCCTGCGCCGCGCCGCGGGAAAGCGACTGCAGGGCGGCCTTGGCCGAGCAATAGTCGACCCCTCCGCCGTCCTGATTGAAAGCCGATGCTCGAGACGACCAGGACGAGCCGATATTGATGACGCTGCCGTTTCCCTGGGACGCCATCGCGTTTAGCGCCGCGCGCATAATGCGCATGGGCGACCTCAAATTGATTTCGTACATCCTGTCCCATTCGTCGTCTTGAATGGTAAGAGCGTCCGTATAGCTCATGATTCCCGCGTTGTTGATCAGCGCGTCGAGCTTGCCGCCCAGATCTTGGGCGGCTCCGACAATTCTGTCCGCTGCGTCATCTGCCGATACGTCCGTAACGACCGCCGCGACGCTGTCGTTGATTTCCGCGATTTCGCTTTTGGTTTTCTCAAGGTTCTCGGCATTCATATCGGCGATGACCACCGAACTTCCCGCTGACGCGAACCCGATGCTCAGGCACCGGCCGATTCCCTGGGCCGCTCCGGTAATCGCGACGACCTTCCCGGAAACGTCGAACAGGTTGCCTCGTATATTCGGAACTGGAAGTGACATTGCGTAGCTCCTTGCAATTGCAGCGGTTCCTAACCGCGTTTTTTAGGTCCAAGCATATAGCTCATCAGCAGCGCGACGACTAGGAGCAGGCCTTGCACGAAAGTCTGCGCGTAATATGGAAAATTAAACATGGTCAAGCCGTTGATCAAGGCGGCTACGAATACTGCGCCGGTCAACGTGCCCAAGGCGTTGGGTCGATTTGCGCCCAAAACGGCGAAGCCTACGAGAGCGGCCGACACGGCGTGAAGCAGGTAGGCGTCGCCAACGTTGACGTCTCCCCGATTCGAACGCGCCGCGAGCATCATTCCGGCGATCGCCGCAAGGCAGCCGGATATAATGTAGGCCGCCATGCGGCAACGAGCCACTCGGATGCCCGCAGCCGCCGCCGCGATAGGGTTGCCGCCCACGGCGTAGAAGGCGCGACCCCACCTCGTGTAGTTCAATAGTACGAAGACAAAGACGAAGACCAGCCCCGCAACCACTACCGAGGCGTGAATTCCCAGCAAGCTTCCGGAACCCAGCCACTTGAAGACCGGCGAGAACCGGCCGGTCGCGGCCACGCCGTCGACCGACATGCCTTCCGCCACGGATTGGCCGCCAACCCCGAGCAGCGTCATGCCGTTGACGAGAAACAAGGTCGCCAGCGTCGCCACGAGATCGGGAATGCGGGCTACGACGATAAGAAACGTGTTGAACAGGCCGACCGCCAGTCCGCAAGCCAGGCCAATCAATATCGCCGCGGGTCCGCTGAGGTCGAATATGACCATCGCCCCCGCCGATGCCATGACCGCGAGGCTCATCGCCGACCCGACCGACAGGTCGAACCCGCCAACGGTCATCGAAACAGTGCATCCCAGGCCGATGACGGCCACGATCGAGGCCGCCTGAAGGATGAACATCGCATTGATGAATGATCCGAAAAAAGGCTGCGCATAGGAGAAATACGCGATCATGGCCGCCAGAACGACGAGAAGCCCGTATTTGTAGATCAGGTCCTTCGTTCGCGCCAGGGCGCTTTGAGGGCTCGCGGCCGCCGATTCGAATTGCGGCTGAATATCTTGCTTCGTCATTGCAGAGTTACCTCGCGGGCATCTTGCCTGTCCTGGGCCGAAGTCTGGCTCATAATCTCTGAAAGCTCTTCAGAGGTTATCTCGTCCGCCCGGCCGCCGTATCGCAGCCGTCCCTCGACCATGACCAGTACGCGGTCCGCCACTTCGACGACCTCTTCCGGATCCGAACTGCAAACGATAACCGCCGCGTGCTCCGAGAATTCTCTTAGAGCTCGAGAGATGATCGCCCGCGCTCCGATATCGATTCCCCGGAACGGCTCGTCGAGAATGACGAGCGCCCAGCTGTTCTTGAGCCAGCGGCCGACAAGAAGCTTTTGCTGGTTCCCGCCCGAAAGATCCTCGATCGGAACTTCGGCCGCCGCGCAGACGACTCGAAAGTCCTGGATCACGTCGCGAGCGAAAGCGGTTTCCTTGCGCCGGTCCAAGAAGCCGAAATGGCTGAAGAACGGCAGCATGCCGACCGTGCAGTGCTTCCAAAGGCTTTCGCCCGGGAAAATCGCCTGCATCGAGCGTTCCTCGGGCACCATGACGACGCCCTGCGCAATCGCCGCCGCGGCGTCTCTAGGCGCGTATTCCCTGCCGCGGAGCCGCATCGCCCCGGACTCGACCGGGCGGCGTCCGCAGATTTGTTCAAGCATTTCCGTCTTGCCGGCTCCGACCAGTCCAGTCAGGCCGACGACTTCGCCGAGCCGCAATTCCAGGTCCGCCGGCGCGCTGTCGCTTCGAGCGCGCAATCCGCGCCCGGAAAAAATCGGCTCGCCGCCGGGTCTGCTCTTGTGCTTGGTCGATAGCACCAACTCTCCAAGAATCGCGCTCGCGATTTTGCGAGTGTCCAGAGGAGCTTCCTGCTCGGAAACGATTTTGCCGTTGCGAAGAACGACGGTCCGGTCGCAGAGCATCTTGATTTCGCTCATTCTGTGGGAGACGTACAGCACCGTTATTCCCCGGCGGCGGAGGTCTCGGACCGCGTCGAATAGCTTTTCCGTCTCCCTGGCGGAAAGCGTCGAAGTCGGCTCGTCCAGAATAAGCAGCTTCGGGGCGCCGACGAGCGCGCGCGCGATCGCCACCTCCTGCCTCCCGCTGGCCGACAAGGCCTCGATAGGCGCGGTCAAAGGCAATTCGAGCTGCAGCTTTTCCTGCACCGCCCTTGCTCGCTTCAGTATCGAGCGCTGGTTCATGAAGAGGTCGCTGCTGGTGGCCGCGATTTCGTCGAGCAGCAGGTTTTCGGCGACGGTCATTCCGAACACGACGGCATCGTCGATATTCTGGTGCACGGTCGCAATGCCGATGCTTCTGGAGTCGGTGGGCGAAGAAACCGCCTTGGCTTGGCCTTCCACGAGGATTTCGCCGGAGGATTCGCGGTAGATGCCCGAAAGTATTTTGATCAGCGTCGACTTTCCGGCGCCGTTCGCGCCGACGAATCCGAGAGTTTCGTCGTATTTGATTTCGAAGCTGACATCGTCGAGAGCGCGTGTCGCTCCAAAAGACTTGGAGATTTGACGAAGTTCAACCAGCGGCGTCCCGGAGCCTGCCGGCGGGGAGTCCCCGCCGGCGCCGATTCGAGAATCCGGCTTCAATTTACATTGTCCATCCACGGAGCGTTGGCCAGGTCCGGCGTCGCAAGCGCCGGGAACAGCTCGTCGAGTTCTTCGACATTCATGATTCCAACCTCCCGCAGCTCGTCCTGCGTGATGACCAGCGGAGGAATCTCGAGATCGTTCCCGTCGTAGGAGCCCGCGACCTCGCCGGCCGCTACGCGCAGCGACACTCTTCCGAAGTTGCGCATGTCCGTCGTCGCGGTGGCGACCCAGGGGCTGTTTTCTGCAGTCATGACCGCGATATCGGCCGTGGAGATATCCATGCCGTACGCTTTGACGGTGCCTTCCAGGCCCAGTTCCAGAATAGCCGTGGTCGCGCCCTTGGTGAACTCGTCGTAAGGCGCGATGATGGCGATGGTGTCCCGATTCGCGAGAAGCGCCGCTTTCGCCTGGTCGGCGGTTTGCGCGGCGGTATTGGCGTTGACGACGCCGATCTGCGCGACCTGCTTGATTCCCGGGTTGTCCATCAGGAACTGTTCCCAAATCTCGTTGCGAAGGTCGAGCGGACGATAGCCCGCGACATATACGTAAATGACGTCGCCGGAGATTTCGCCGCCGCCCAAATCGGATTTGAACGCGTCGACGATGCCGCGCATCATCATATGCTCGCTCTGGTTGACATTGGTCACGTGGTCCGAGGCTTCGACCGAAGCGTTGCTGGTTACGACCGGAATGCCCGCGCTCTTGGCCGCTTCCAGTCCGGACGCAAGGCTGTCGCCGAAGCCCCAGCCGATGAGTATGCCGTCGGGATTCGTGGCAACGGCCTGATGGAGGTGAAGCGCGACTTTCGCGCTGTCGCCGTCCGCGTTGTAGACGGTCAGGTTAACGCCGAGGCGCTCGGCTTCGTCCTGCACGCCCAAAATCCATTCCTGATAGACGTCTCCGGTGTTCAGAAATCGAACGACGGCGATATCGACTTCGCCGTTCGCGAACATTTCGGGCGCTTGGTCGCCAACGTCGGGTTTTACGGTTAGCGGCACCGTTTCGGCCACTGCACCCGCCGAGAGCAGAAGGCCCGAGGCGCCCGCCAAGGCAAGCTGGCGCGCGAGATTGAATTTCGACATTATTTACTCTCCCAATTTCAGGTTCGATGCGCCGGTTTGCCATATCTAGTCGATCGAGCAAGCGACAATCCGTCGCGAAAGGCAGCATTCGTCGCTCTTTCCCGGCCGCCGGATGCTAGTTCACCCGTCGGCCAGCGTCAATGACATAGAGACCGGCGCGCGTCGATACGCTTTCGGCCGAGCTTGAGAAATCCGCTCCGGCACGCCGCGAAGACCGAGCGTTCAGAGTTATCCCGGCGGAAGCGGCCTGCGAATTCGCGGTCTCGGAGGCGATTGCGAAATCGGCGAAATTGGACGCGGCGGTCGAAATCGACGAATTCTCGCGATCCGCTTGGAACAATCGCCAGTGGTTTTGAGGTGGAGCGCGCATGGCTACGTTAATCGATAGCGGACGGGTCAAGGCAACGGCCTTCGCGTAAAGTCTAAGTCGAACCGCTCATGCCTCCTGTTTCACTTGGAAACCTCGCCTGAAGTTTCCCTAGTCCAGACGCAGCGGATATGCGTAGCGCGGCGCGAATGGCAAAAAAGCAATAGTGCGCGACGGAGTTCATCCGTCGCGCTAGATCGCCGAGGATTCCGATATCGCGCGAAGGAGATCGAAAGAGATGAACTCGCTCGCAATTCCATTTGCCAAATCGGATCTCCGACCGGTTAACTGAACGCGAATTAATCGGAACTCAACCATATCGAGCCGTACGGCGCGCTTTACGGCATCGCTGCTCGCTGCGAAGATGCGCCGGAATTCTTGGAATTCGTCGACGATGGCTGCACTTAAAGCGCGGCTAACAGCCAAAATCCCGCGCATTCCAAAACCGCCGACTCGCTTTTCCGAGGTCGGGTCTCGGCTGTGGTAAATGGCCGCCGGGGCCATTTTGCCGAGGGCCGCGCAGTAGGTGGGCCGTTGCCGGTCCGAATCGGGCGGGCATCCTCCCCGAACCGGCAATCCCGCTCCCAATGGTTCAGGTTTCCGATTCTCCAATTGCCGCGGTTCAGCACCGGCAGGAGCTTGGCGCACGCCCTTTGCGTGCGTGACGAGGTGATGAGATGGGCGGTCTCGGCCACTCGCCGATATCGGCCTTCGGGAGTCCGTCCGTCTGCGTTCCGTCCCTAGGCCTCGGCGACCGGACTGCGTCGACACTCTTCCAGAGTAAGCTCTCGCCATAGTTCGCGACATAAAGCGAGCAATAGAATTCGAATTTGCGTTGACGAATGGCGTTTTGTCCTAGTTCTCTCGACTAGCGGGCGCGTGAGCAAAATGATTCAATGCTCGTAGAACCCGGTTGTCGTACTCGGCGCCGACCGCTTCAATCAATCCGCGGAGACTCTCGTAGGCATTGAGGTTGTCATGCTGCGCAATGACGGCACGGTTCAGCACGGCCCGAATTTGCCTTTGCGGACTTCCGGCCCGAAGGGAATGAAACGGTTCTCTTATAGCCGTATGTTACCGAACTTCGAATGTACGAATGCCTTAACCCGATCGCATGTTATCGAAGCTCGCCGGCGCATTCCCGCACGAGGCGCCTATCCCCGAGTGTAACTACATGCGGTACCGCAAAAGTCTCATTTTCCGGCAACGGCCCTTGCCCGGTTTGCTCGGCTTTCTTGGCAATGCTCTTTAGACCCCGCAGCTTTTCGCTTCCGTCCACGGCTTTCGCATCCGCGCCGTAGTAGTCGAACCAGGGCAGGCCGCGAGTTGCGTAGTCCCGAGCCGTCGGAGGTTCCGTAGGCGGTCGTTCGCCCGTTATCGCCATCCATTGAACGGTGTTGACTAGGGAGACGAAGCAGCGACTGCCGTGCCTCTGATCCCAGGCATCGAGTCCCTTTGGGTCGTCATATATTTGCTGCTTCATTCGTCCGCCCGGGGCGAGGCCCATCGGGGTGAGGCCAAGAACGGAGTATCCCGCAGACGCACACGCAGCGCTATAACTTGCGGAACGAAACACCATGGACCGCTCCGCCATCATCTTCTCGTAGGACTTGGCCTTCATGGGATAGGCAACCAGCTGAAGCCCTCCGTGAATAGCCTTCCCGGTCATCTGCTCTTCCGCCGTGTAGTCCATTCCGAGAGGCATGGCGACGAACTGGCGGATTACTCCTTTCTCGATGCAGTACCCGTCGAGCCAGGGCTGATCGGGCAGCACCACGTAGTCCTGCGGTTCCCTGTTCAGGTGGTCAACCCAGGGATCGCCTGTAATGGCGCAGATCTTGCCCGTCGCCACTTTTACGGCAAACGGATAGTCCGAGCTGAAATTGATCCACATCGCCTCGGCCTGGTACATCGGCGCGAGCACGCCGCCGCGGGCATGCCACGCATCCGGCAGTCGCGAGGCGTAGTCGTCCACGTGGCGCAGCGGAAAAGTGCCGAGGCCCGGCGGCAGCGGATAGTCGCGGCCGTCGTCCGGAATGCGCAGAGTGCGCTGGAAAGCGATGCTGCAGCTTGCCTTCTCGTGGACCTCGGGGAAACGAAATTTCAAAGTGTTGTTCTCAAGTATGATCATTGGCGTTTCTCCTTACCATTCGCCGTCACGCACTTCGCGAACCACGCGCAGCACCGCTTCGTCGGGCGCTTCCTTCAGTTGCCGGATCAGATCCGCGAACAGGCGCGGTCGCCTGCGGATGATGGCTTGCAGGTCGGCGGACACCTTGCCCGCAAGAGCGAGCATGATGTCCGGATCTTCTCCAAGCTCCCGTGCAATGCGTACCGTCGTCGCCTCCGAGGGCGGCGCCACTTCGCCGCGCTCGATCTTGCTGAGATAGGCCGGCTCGATACCGACTCGCGCCGCGACCTGGCGAACCGAATAGCGCCGGTCGTCCCGGCGAAGGCGCTCGCGGATCGCGCGTACAGTCGAGCCAAAATGCGTCATGTGTCGTATATAATACACACATTCGGGAATGTCAAGGCGTGCCGCGCGTTATATGTTAACCGGCGGACTTCGGAACCACTTTTGGCCGATAACTGCGCCTAGTTGCGCGGTCGTGCCTTCGAGGCAGCGACGAGTGGGGGAGACGCCGAATTCGCGTTGGTCTACCGCTTCAACGATTGAGTCCCGAGAGAGTCTTTTGAACACGGTAAATTCGGCGATATAATTCGTCTTTGTCGGTTCGGATGCGGTAATCCACCGCTGGAACATTCGAGTCGAATCTGTCCCAAAGCAACCTGATGGCACTGAACTTAGTCTTCCGCGCTCGTGCGCAATCGACCGATTCGGCAGCATTGTCGCTGCCGATCGGGATGTCGTCGGCAAATCCGCTGCGATGGAAATTGCGTTCGGGCGGCGACCACCAGCCGGCGGTTGCCGAGGGCGCTAATCTCCTGCGGCACCGTTTCGTTCCAGGACGGCGAGGGCAACCGCTTGAAAACGCTGTATTACGGCCGCATGCCGGAAAGCGGCAAGGCGACCCTCAAGGGGCAACTCGCGACGACGGTCGCGCAGGTCCGCGACCTGCGACCGGATATCCGGGTCGCGGCCATAGCCGACGGCGCGGTCGACAACTGGACATTCCTGGAGGGGCTCGACCCCGACGCCCGCGCCCTGGACTTCTGGCATGCCTGCCAGCATCTCGCCGACGCTTCGGACCATATTGCCAAAGAAGGCTGGTTCACGACCTGGCGCAGGACGCTGCGCGACGATCCCGACGGGGTCGGGAAGGTCATCCGCTCGCTGCGCTACTATAAGGGGCGGGCGAAGGAGCCGCGAGGCCGCGAGACCATCCGGAGGGTTCTGAACTACTTCGTGAAGAAC
>MPMP01000008.1 GCA_002238565.1 Albidovulum sp. bin36 | reverse complement strand
ATTCGTCGTGATTCGTTGCCAGCCCTGCATGCGGTTTCGGATCGAAGCCCAGCTCAAATTGACGCCCTGCGACTTCAGGCGCGTGCGGATTAGATGCACGGGATGGTACGCCAATGCCGCGATCAGGAGGTGGGAGGCGATTCGCCCGTCGAGCTAGTGAGGGCACCGAGAAATTAACTGAATCCGATCTTGCCGAATGGGTTACTCGAGACAGCATGGTCGGAACCGGCCTGCCCAAGCCGCCGGAATCGCAATGAATTTTCAGAGCGAAATCGAACATCCGAACGAATTTCGCCCGTCCGCGAGCGTCGAGGCGCGGCCGAACGGAGCTCGGCCGCCGGAGGAATACATCGCCTTCGACGCTCCATGGCATGCGCAGCTGTTCGCTATCACGGTTCACCTTAACGAAACCGGCCGATTTTCCTGGACGGAATGGACGAAGCAATTCGGCGAAGAATTGAAACGGTCGCGGTCGGCACGGCCGACCGACTCCAGCGAAGCATACTACGCGGCATGGCTCGCGGCTCTGGAGAAATTGCTGATGCGGTTGAATCTTTCCGCCCGGCACGAGCTGGACAGCCTTCGCGAATCCTGGGAGCGAGCGTACGTCGCCACGCCTCATGGCCAGCCCGTGACGCTGGACCGCGGCGCCGACTCGACGGAAACCGCACCTTGACGGTTTGGCGCCGGAACGCGCGCTCTCGGAGGAGGCCGCGACTTGGCGTCGAAACGGCTATCTCGCCGCTGCCTGCGCTCTAACCGCCGACGGCGCCGCGCCGAACTCTTCCATG
Source organism: Albidovulum sp. bin36 (assembly GCA_002238565.1). Taxonomy (GTDB): domain Bacteria; phylum Pseudomonadota; class Alphaproteobacteria; order Rhodobacterales; family Rhodobacteraceae; genus JAPPFL01. The sequence goes on along the minus strand of MPMP01000008.1, from coordinate 83,419 downwards.
TGCGCCCTCCATAAGTGCGCCGAATCGGCAAAGCCGGTCGCAATCGCGATTTCGGTTATCGGCATCTGCGACCCTGCCAGCAGCCTTCGAGCGACATCCAGCCTGATGCTTCTGTAGAAGCGCATCGTCGTCGTAGAAAGCTGCTCTCGAAACAGCCTGTTCAACTGGCGCGAACCTATGCCGGCCAGCCGTGCCAGATCGTTCAAGGCAAGCGGATCCGCTATATGATTTTCCATGGCCTCGACGGCGGAGACGATTGCGCGATTGGATACTCCGTAGCGCTCCGCCAGACCGGACCTTTGCGGATTTCCCGCGTGCCGGATGTCGGTGTGCAGGAACCAGTCGGAAACAAGCCGGGCGAATTCGGGCCCCTTTCTGCGAGAAATCAAATAGTGCATAAGGTCCATCGGAGCCGTGCCTCCCGCGCACGTTATCCTGTCGCGATCTATTACGTACAGGGCCTTGTCGATCAGCGCGTTCGGATAGATTTCCGAAAGCAGAGGAGCATGCTCCCAATGCACGGTCATGCGTCGGCCGTTCATCAATCCCGCGCGAGCCAAAACGACCGGGCCGCCCGAAACCCCGCCGATCGCCACTCCCCGCTGCGACAGCCGGCGCAGCCAGGCGAAAGTGCGATTGTCGTTAAAGCCGGTTGGGTCGCCGCCGGCAACGGCCAGCACTAGGTCGAAATCCAGCGACTGCCCGACCTCCGAGTCGGCTCGAATTTGGGCGCCGCCGGAACTCGCCGCGTACTCGCCAGCGGAAATGTTGCAGACATCGAACGGTTTATCGTCGCCAAGCAAATTCGCAGCTCGAAGCGGTTCGACGGCCGCGGCATACGACATCAAGGCGAATCCATCGATTAAAAGAAAGCCGATCCTGAAGGGCGAGGAATCCGAATTGAAAATGTCCATAAAATTCAATTTATCGTCTATTTGGTAAAATTCCAATTTGCTCCCGCCGGACATATTGAATCGGGAACGAGGAGCAATGCGGCGCATGCGCTATTCGGCTTGGACTATATTCAAGGAAGGCATTTCGGGAAACGGCGGCTGGAAGCCCATGTGGCGCGAGCCGGAACCGAAAGGCGAATACGACATCGTCGTGGTCGGAGCGGGCCACGGCATGGCGACGGGCTACTATCTGGCCAAGGAATTCGGCTGCAGGAGCGTCGCCGTGCTGGAGAAAGGCTGGCTCGGGTCCGGCAATATCGGGCGCAACACGACGATTGTCCGCTCCAACTACATGCTGCCCGAAAACCAGCCTTTCTACGAGCTGTCGCTCAAGCTCTGGGAGGGTCTGGAGCAGGAGCTGAATTTCAATGTCATGGTTTCCCAGCGCGGCATCATCAACCTGTGCCATTCCGACGCCCAGCGCGACGCGTTCGCTCGCCGGGGCAACGCAATGCGGCTTTCGGGAGCCGATGCCGAGCTTCTGGATCGGGACGGCGTGCGCCGCCTCTGCCCGTTCCTGAATTTCGACAATGCCCGGTTTCCGATTACCGGGGGGCTTTGGCAGAAGCGCGGCGGCACCGTTCGCCACGATGCCGTGGCCTGGGGCTATGCGCGAGCCGCCGACGGTCTCGGCGTGGACCTGGTGCAGAATTGCGAAGTCACGGGATTTCTGATTTCGAACGGAACCTGTGCCGGAGTCGAGACAACGCGGGGACTCATCAAGGCCAAGAAAGTGGGCGTCGCCGTCGCCGGATCGTCGGGGCGCGTCATGTCCCTGGCGGGAATGCGGCTGCCGATCGAAAGCCATGTTCTTCAGGCATTCGTTTCGGAAGGTCTGAAGCCGGCGCTTCCCGGCGTTCTGACCTTCGGCGCCGGCCATTTCTACGTCAGCCAATCGGACAAGGGCGGCTTGGTATTCGGCGGGGACATAGACGGATACAATTCCTATGCGCAGCGCGGCAACCTGCCGACGCTCGAAGATGTCTGCGAAGGCGGCATGGCGCTCATGCCAATGATCGGAAGGACGCGGCTGCTGAGAATGTGGGGCGGGCTGGTCGACATGTCGATGGACGGCTCTCCCTTTATCGACAGGACTCACGTCGAAGGGCTGTATTTCAACGGCGGCTGGAACTACGGCGGCTTCAAGGCGACCCCCGCCTCCGGCTACTGCTTCGCCCACTTGATTGCTCGAGACTCTCCGCATCCGGTCGCCGCGGGCATGCGGCTCGACCGGTTCCGGCAAGGCGCCGCGATCGATGAAAAAGGCGCCGGCGCACAGCCCAACCTGCATTGAAGGCCGCATTAGATGATTATCAGCCACCCTTTGCTCGGACCTCGCGACTCGGCCGAATTCGTGTATCTCGGCGACGCGTCGCTGATCGGGCGCCCCCATGCCTTCGACGACGATGCGATGGAGAAATTCTACGAGTACCAGTTTCTGAGGGATAATCCGGACGGCGTTCACAGGGAGCTCTGGTACCACGAGCAGGGCGACAGATCCTGGCTTGTGGTTACACGCGACACCGCTACGCACGACATCCTGAACGTCGAGCTGGCGCGCGACGTCGCCCGCCAATCGGGGCGCGGCCGTTGACTCAGCGCAACCGCATCGAAGGCGGACTCGTCGATAGAAGCACCACGCTTCGGTTTTCTTTCAACGGCAAGCGCATGGAAGGCCATCCCGGCGACACACTTGCCTCCGCAATGCTGGCGAACGGCCAGCATCTCATGGGGCGGTCATTCAAGTATCATCGACCGCGCGGCGTTTTAGCCGCGGGACCCGAGGAACCGAACGCGCTGGTCACACTTCGCGCCGGCGCGCTCGCCGAGCCGAATACGCGAGCGACCACGACGGAGCTATTCGACGGGCTCGAGGCCATGAGCCAGAATCATAGGCTGTCGCTTGAATTCGACTTGATGGCCGTGAACGACTTCCTGTCGCCATTTCTTTCGGCGGGGTTCTATTACAAGACTTTCATGTGGCCGAAGTCGTTCTGGGAGAAAGTCTACGAGCCGTTCATACGGTCATCGGCCGGACTCGGCGCTCTTTCCGGCGAACCGGATCCGGACTCCTACGACAAGGGATTCATTCACTGCGACATCCTGATTATCGGCGCGGGACCGGCGGGTCTGGCAGCCGCTCTAACGGCGGGCGAATCGGGTGCGTCCGTCGTTCTAGCCGACGAGGATTTTAAAATCGGCGGACGGCTCAATGCGGAAACTCACCTCGTCGACGATCAGCCCGGGGCGGATTGGGCGCATGCCGCCGCCGAAAGGCTCGAGGCGATGAACAACGTCCGCGTCATGACGCGCACGACAATTTACGGAGCCTTCGATCACGGGATTTTCGGCGCAATCGAGCGACGTACCGACCATTTGCCCGACTCCGGCGGCAAGCCCCGCCAGATACTTTGGCGCATCTATTCCAAACGATCGATACTTTGCGCTGGCGCGACGGAGCGGCCTATCGCGTTTCCGGACAACGACCGCCCTGGAATCATGCTAGCCGGAGCGGCAAGAGCCTACGCAAATCGTTTCGGCGCCGCGCCCGGAAATCGCGTCGCGGTGTTTACGTGCTGCGACGACGGGTGGCGCACGGCGTCCGATCTCGCCGCCAATGGCATCCGTGTTTCCGCCGTCGTCGATACTCGCGAAGGCGCGAGCGCCCCGAGCATACCGGGCGCGATTAGCAAGCTCGGAGATGCGATCGTCGCCACTAGGGGAAGAAAGCGGCTGACCAGCATCAAGCTGCGGAGCGGCGGCTGGATCGAGGTCGATTGCCTCGCCGTTTCGGGAGGCTGGAATCCGAACGTGCATTTGAGCTGCCACCTTCGCGGCCGACCGACGTGGCGCCCGGATATAGCAGCCTTCGTACCGGGCGGATCTATTCCTCCGAACATGCGCGTCGCAGGGGCCGCGAACGGCGATTTGAAACTGTCCGACGCGGTGTCCGGAGGCCGCGCGGCGGCGGCGGAGGCTTCCGGAGACTTGGGCTTCCGGCCGAGGCTCGAAGAAGAAATCAAGTCGTCGGACGAATTGGCTGGGATTGAAGAATGCTGGAGCGTTCGCAATGCTTCGGGAAGGGCCTGGGTGGACTTTCAAAACGACGTCACCGTCAAGGATATAGACGTGTCCGCCCGAGAGGGATTCCGATCTTCGGAAATGCTCAAGCGCTACACGACGGCGGGAATGGCGACGGACCAGGGGAAAACGGCGAATGTCGTGGCGCTTGCGCTGCTCGCGGAACGGACGGGCAAGTCGATCGCGGAGGCCGGAACGACAATTTATCGCCCGCCCTACACGCCGGTCGCGATCGGCGCTCTAGCGGGACGATCGCGAGGCAAGGATTTCCGCCCGGTTCGCCTGACTCCCAGCCATCGATGGGCAGCCTCCCAAGGCGCGGTCTTTATTGAAACCGGAAACTGGCTTCGGGCCCAGTGGTACCCGCGACCCGGCGAAACGCATTGGCGCCAGAGCGTCGACCGCGAAGTTCTGGCGACCCGCCGCTCGGTCGGCATCTGCGATGTGACTACGCTGGGCAAAATCGAAATATTCGGTCGCGACGCCGCCGAATTCCTGGACCGAGTCTACGCCAACGGGTTCAAGTCCCTGGCTATCGGGAAAATTCGATACGGCCTGATGCTGCGGGAGGAGGGAATCGTCTACGACGACGGCACGACAGCGCGCCTCGGCGAGCGGCACTACGTTATGACCACCACGACGGCCAATGCCGTTCTAGTCTATCGCAACCTGGAATTCGCGAGGCAGTGCCTCTGGCCCGACCTCGATGTCCACTTGATCTCGATTACCGACGGGTGGGCGCAGTTTTCCGTCGCGGGGCCGAACTCGCGCGATCTTCTGCGAAAGGTCGTCGAGCCGTCCTTCGATCTTTCCAACGAGAGCTTCCCGTTCATGGCGTGCGCCGAGACGACGGCATTTGGCGGCGTAACGTCCAGGCTCTTCAGAATTTCGTTTTCCGGCGAACTCGCCTACGAGATCGCGGTTCCGGCCAGATACGGCAACTCCATGATGGACAACCTGATTTCGGCCGGCAGGGAATTCGAGGCGACGCCGTACGGAACCGAGGCGCTCGGCGTCATGCGTGTCGAAAAAGGGCATTTCGCCGGCAACGAGCTCGACGGCAGGACGACCGCTCGCAATCTCGGACTCGGTCGAATGGTCTCCAAAAAGAAGGATTGCATCGGCGGCGTGCTCTCGGAGCGCCCGGCCTTGAATCGCGCCGATGCGGCGAAGCTGTCGGGATTCAAGCCGGTGGACAAGTCGGAAGCCTTGACCGCTGGAGCGCACTTCCTGTCCAAGGGCCAGGACGCGACCATGGACAACGACCAGGGGTGGATGTCGTCGGTCGCCTATTCGCCGACTTTCGGCCATTCGATCGGGCTGGGATTTATTATGAACGGCGGCGGGCGCAGAGGCGAAACGGTTCGAGCCGTCGACTTCGTCCGAGGGAAAGACGTGGAAGTTGAAATCGTTTCGCCTCACTTCTACGACCCGGAAGGGGAGCGGCAGCGTGGCTAAGCCCGTATTGACCCGGGAATCGTTTCTCGGCGGCTACAAGAGAACGTTTGAAAGCGCCGAGCTCGTTGAAGCGACCGGCTTGTCGCTCGTATTCGTCGCCGAGCCGCTAGGCGGTCGCAGCGAGCTCGAAAGAGCCCTGGCAGGCAAATTCGGGCTACGGCTCCCCGCCCCTGGCGCCTCCAGCCTTTCGGACGACGGAAAAGCCAGAATGATCTGGCTGGCGACCGGCCAGTTTCTTATCGTATTCGAATCCGGCGAATTTCCGGAGACGCGGCGGATAGCGGAAGAGCTGGGGGATTCGGCGCATGTCGGCGAACAGACCGACAACTGGGTTGGCTTGAGGCTATCCGGGGCCGCCGCCGAGGAAGCCCTTGAGCGAATCTGCCCCGTCAATATCGCGAAAGAGGCTTTTCCGGTGGGAGGCGTTGCCCGAACGGCAATGGAACATATGGGCGCGATCGCGATTCGGGAAGCGAACGACGGATTCCTGCTGCTGTCGTCGAGTTCGTCGGCGAAGTCATTTCTTCACGCCGTTCAAACTTCCCTGGAAAACATTCATTGAGGCGCGAGCGTCGCGGAACGGCCGCAGCAGGGCCGGAACGACGCCAGCCGAGCAGCTGCGCCGTCACTAGGCTAGGCCCGAGACAATCCCGCTACCTGGATCGTTCAGCTCGCGGCGTCGACGGCCCGCGCTGTCAGCACTTTTGTCAAATGCGCGCGATACGTGCTGGAACCGTGCAAATCTCTGATCATTTCATCCGCTGAAATCGAAAGATCGCTAATCGCGCCGGACGAGAAATCGGCTGACAGGGCCGCTTCGGCCTCGGCCCAGCGGAAGGCGCCGTTTTCCGAAGCTCCGGTTACGGCGACGCGCGCCTCCTGTCCGAATCGCGCAACGAAAACGCCGACCAGGGCGAACCTGGAGGCGGGCTGCTCGAACTTCTGGTAGTTCGCGGCATCCGGTATCGGAAACCGCACTTTCGTGATGAGTTCCCCTTCATACAGCGCGCTTTCGAACATGCCCTTGAAGTAGTCGTCCGCCGAAATTTTGCGGTTGTTCGTCGCGATCGTCGCGCCGGTCGCGAGGGCCGCCGCCGGATAGCAGGCGGACGGGTCGTTGTTGGCAAGGCTGCCGCCAACGGTTCCGCGGTTTCGAACCGCGGGGTCGCCGATATTTCCGGCAAGCCATGCGAGCGCGGGAAAACTATCCGCCGCCGCCGAAGCGACTTCGGCGTGGGTCGTCGCGCCGCCTACGACGACGCTATCGCCGGCATCGATATCAACGCCGCGCATCTCGTCAATTCCAGCGAGGATGACCAGAAGGGACGGGCTGGCGAGGCGATTCTTTAGCGAGGGAATGAGGGTTTGACCTCCTCCCAGCGCCTGCGCCCCCTCGGCTGCCAGCGCACTCGCAGCTTCGGAAACCGTTGTCGGGCGCGCGAATTCGAAATCATACATCGCAATTCTCCTTGTAGCTCGCGCTCCGGGTTGCAGCAAATCGAGATGCCGTCCCGGAGCACCGCAAAATCATCGGCTGATCGCCTCCCAGACCCTGTACGGGGTAAGCGGCATATCGATGTGGTCGACCTCGTAGCCGCCGCGCCGCAGCGCATCGACGACTGCGTTGACGATGGTCGGCGGCGACCCGATCGCGCCGGCTTCGCCGCAGCCCTTCACGCCCAGAGGATTGTGCGTGCATGGCGTCTGGCAGGAATGATCGACGATCAGGTCGGGTATATCGTCCGCCCTGGGCATGGCGTATTCCATATAGGAACCGGAAATTATCTGGCCGGTTTCGTCGTACACGGCATGCTCCAGAAGTGCTTGCCCCGCGCCCTGGGCGATCCCGCCGTGGACCTGGCCGTCAACGATCATGGGGTTGATTACGTTTCCGAAGTCGTCCGCCGCGGCGAACGCGACGATGTCGACCTTGCCGGTTTCCGCGTCGACTTCGACCTCGCAAGCGTAGGCCCCTGCCGGGAACGTAAAGTTCGCAGGATCGTAGAACGCCGTTTCCTCCAGCCCCGGCTCGAGCTCGTCCAGCGGGTAATTGTGCGGAACGTAGGCCGTAAGGCACACGTCGCCCCAGGCTACGGATTTGTCCGTGCCCGCCACGGTGAACTGTCCGTCCGCGAATTCGATATCGTCCGCCGACGATTCCATCAGGTGCGCCGCTATCTTCTTGGCCTTGGAAATAATTTTTTCCGTTGCTCTTACGAGAGCCGCGCCTCCGACGGCTATTGATCGCGATCCGTACGTTCCCATGCCCATTGGTGTATTCGCGGTGTCGCCGTGCACGATATTGATTTGATCCTCCGCGATTCCGAGCATGTCGGATACCACTTGCGGAAATGTCGTTTCGTGGCCTTGGCCGTGGGAATGGGACCCGGTCATGACAGTTACCGAGCCGGTCGCATTTACGCGAACCGTTGCGCTTTCGTACAATCCCGCCCGTGCGCCCAGCTGGCCGACAAGATTCGACGGCGCGATTCCGCAGGCCTCGATATAGCAGTTGACGCCCAGCCCCCGAAGCTTGCCGTTGCGCTTCGATTCCGCGGCCCTCGCGTCGAATCCCGCGATGTCGGCGATTTCCTCGAGCTTGTCCATCGTCGCCGCGTAGTCGCCGGTATCGTACTGAAGCGCGACAGGCGTCGTGTACGGAAACTGATCCTTCTCAATGAAGTTCTTCCTGCGCAGCTCGATCGGGTCCATCCCGATCTCCCGCGCCGCCTTGTCGATTACGCGTTCTAGCTGGAACGTAGCTTCGGGCCGCCCGGCGCCGCGGTACGCATCCACCGGGACGGTGTTCGTAAACACGGCCTTTACATTTACGTAGATCTGCGGCGTCTTGTAGTTCCCGGCCATCAATGTTCCGTGCAAATAGGTCGGCACGGCCGGCGCAAACGTCGAAAGATACGCTCCCATGTTTGCAAGAGTTTCGGTTCGGATGGCCAGGAAATTCCCTTCCGCGTCCAATCCCAATTCGATCTTGGTCACGTGGTCGCGCCCGTGCGCGTCGGAAATGAACGCCTCCGACCGGCTTGCCGTCCATTTTACAGGCCGCAACAATTGGCGCGATGCGAAAGTGCAAAACGCTTCTTCCGCGTAATGGTAGATTTTTGATCCGAATCCGCCTCCGACGTCGGGAGACACCACGCGCAGCTTGTGCTCGGGAATGGACAGGACGAATGCGCCCATGAGCAGCCTGATCACATGCGGATTCTGAGATGTCGTATAAAGAGTGGATACGTCCGTCGCCGCATCGTAGTCGCCTATCGCGACACGCGGCTCCATGGGGTTGGCGACGAGGCGATTGTTGGTAAGCTTCAGCGTAGTCACGTGATGAGCTGCCGCGAGCGCCTTGTCCACCGCTTCCCTGTTGTCCTCGACGAAGCCCCAGTCGAAGCATAGGTTCGTACCCGCGTCTTCATGCACGAGCGGGCCGCTCTCGAGCGCCGATTTCATGTCCACGACGGCCGGCATTTCGTCGTAGTCCACCAAGATCGCCTCCGCCGCGTCGCGCGCCTGCGCCGCGGTTTCCGCTACGACCGCCGCGATCGGGTCACCGACGTGGCGCACCTTGCCCTGCGCGAGAATCGGATGCGCAGGCTCTTTCATCGGCTCGCCGTTTCTGTCGGTAATCTGCCAGCCGCAAGGCAGCCCGCCGACGCCTTCGAAATCCGCGCCCGTAAATACGCGCAGCACTCCCGGCATCGCCGAAGCCTGGTCCGTTTCCACGGAGGCCAATTTGGCGTGGGCGGTATCCGACCGCAAAAAACATACGTAGGCCTGGCCGTGGATGTTGAGGTCGTCGGTGTAGCGACCGGCGCCGGTCAGGAACCTGACATCTTCGCGCCGCTTGGAACTTGCGCCGATTCCGTTGTCTTTGGGCATAATTCCCTCCTTGTATTATTCTTTCGCCCGCTTCGCTTCCGTTCCGCGAACGAAGTCGCGGAGCCGCGGAGCCCGCTAGCGGCCGATTGATTCCCTAGGCCGCGCCGGCGGAGGCTCGGCGCTCGGCCACCGAGCGAATTGCCTTGACGATATTGTGATAGCCCGTGCATCGGCAAAGATTGCCTTCAAGGTAGTCACGGATTTCGGCATCCGTCGGATTCGGATTCTCGTCGAGAAGGGCGGCTGCGGACATGACCATTCCCGGCGTGCAGAAACCGCACTGCAGAGCGTGGCTGTCCTGAAACGCCTGCTGAATATCGCCAAGCGACTCCTCGTCGGCCATTCCCTCGATCGTGGCAACCTCCATGCCGTCCGCCTCCCAGGCGAACATTGAGCAGGACTTGACGGCCTTGCCTCCGACATGGACGACGCAGGCACCGCACTGGCCGGTATCGCACCCGACATGCGTTCCCGTGCAGCGCAGATCTTCGCGCAGGAAATCTGACAGCAATTTCCGGCCTTCGACTTCGCCGGAGAACGCGCTGCCGTTAACGATCAAATTTACAGTCTCCATCGCACATCTCCATTGCTATTGCCGCTACATTGCACATCACGCGTGCCTACGACAAATAAAATATCCGATTCCATGCTACCAGTCCAATTCAACGACGAATTCGGCCGCGTCTCGCATAAGCTCGCCTGCCCCGCGCTCCCCGCGCAGCCCCGCAAGCGCTTCGAAAAACCGGCGGCCGAACAGAACCGGCGGGCCCATGCGGCCGCGCTCGCCTCCGAACCTGCAGATCTCGCGACCGTCTTCCGGGCTGAACGCCGCCGCCAGCCGATCGATCTGATCGGAATTCGCAATATCGCCATCGCCGCGCAGCAGAACGATTCCATCGGCGTTTTCCGAAATTCTCGCGATACCGGCGCTGATTGTCGAAGCCAGCCAGCCGTACGGTTCGGGAACCGCGAAGATTTCAACATCGTCGCCGGCCAAATCTCGAATCGAACCGTGAAGTCTCGTCGGAGCCGCGCAAATGATTCGCTCCACGCTCGAGCCCTTCGCCGCGACCAGCGCCGCATTGAGTTTTTTCGTCTCGCCAACGGACACAACAATCGCGTCGATTCGGGGACGGCTCGGCGAAATCGAGACCCTTCCCCGGGGCTGGGGCCGCGACGCGATCTCCTTCAGGAGCCCTCCGGCGCCCATCGATGCGATATCAATGTCCGCCGGCGGTATTCCGCAAGCGACCCGCTCCAAAACCCAGTCGGCGCCGTTCAATGCAGGCGACCTCGCGCATCCCGGCAGGCCGATAACGGGCCGTTTTCCGATCTCTCCCAGAAAAAGGAGATTCCCGGGGTCTACAGGCATGCCAAACCTGTGCAGCACGCCCCCCGCCGCCCTCAGGCCCTCGGGACCGACATCGGCCGGATCCGAAGTCGCCGACGCCGTAATGAGCAATTGAAATGATGCCTTGGACTTTCGCAGCGACTCTCCGATCGCGTCGGCATCGTGCGGAACGATTCGGAATTCGGAAAGTTCGATACCGAGCGCGTTTAGCCTTGCCTCGACCGCCAAACGGCTCTTGTTCGTCAATTTGGCCGGCTGGCCCGGAACTTCAGTCGCGATCAGGCCCGCCTCCGAGAACGCGACACGCCTGAGACGCATCGCTCCGCAGGCGTTCTCGGCCGCTTCAGCCACCAAATCGGCCGCGATGCCGTACGTGATGATCTTAACGGTTCCAACCAGCGACCGAGGGCCCAATCTAGCGCAGTCGGGAAGCGTAGCCAGCGTAATTGAATGATCTACGCCGTTAACGCGCAGCACGGCTCGGCTATCGAGTTCCAGCAGCCCCGCGGCATCGGCGTAAATGTTGACCCTGCCGGTAAATGGCGCCGATGCCGAGAATCCGGAGCCGTCGACGGCGATTCTTGCCGCGATCTGCGCGGCGGCATCGTTTTCGTGCAGGTCGCCCGATTCCAGTCGCGCGACAGTGACTTCGTCAATTCCGGCTTCCCGCATCGCCTGCACGTCGGACGAGCAAAGTTTCCGTCCCTTTCGAATTCTGCGGCCGTTCACCGACAGCGAATGCGCAAGAATCGCGCCTTCCGATTCCGGGAGTGGAACCCGCCCGAACTTCATGTGCGGGCAATGCCTTTCCGAAGTCGCTCGGTAATCTCCGCCATTATGGCGATTGCGATCTCGGCCGGCGAGCGAGCGCCTATGTCTGCGCCTATGGGCGCGTGCAAGCGCGACAGGTCCGGTTCGGATACGCCGACCGAACGCAGCCTTTCCAGCCGCTTTGCATGGGTTCGGGTTGAACCGAGGCAGCCCAGGTAAAAGGCGTCGCTTCGCAAGCCCGCGCTTATGGCGGGATCGTCGATCTTGGGATCGTGCGCCAGCGTTACGATCGCAGTTCGGCTGTCGGGCTTTTCCTCCGCGATCGCTTCGTCGGGCCAGAAATGGGTTATTCGCTCGCCGGGAAACCTGGATTCGGATCCGAACGCCTCTCTAGGGTCGATCAGAACCGGATCGTAGCCCGCCAATCGCGCCATTGGCAGAAGCGCCTGCGCGATATGCACGGCGCCAACAACGATCAGCCGGAGCGGAGGGTTGTGGATTCCCACAAACCAACCGTTCGTAAATCCGCTCGAATCGGCGCGAATGCGATCTCTGACCGCGCTATTTCCGGCAACCGCGCCCCCCGAAACAATCCGTCGTTCCCAATTTTCAATATCGACGAGCAAGGCCGCCGCTGTCTTGGAGCGGCGCGCATCCACGAGCCTGGCGAGGTCGGCCGCATCGAGGCCCGGCGAATCGCCCACTGGCTCCACCAGTACTTTAATTCGTCCGCCGCAAGCCAAGCCGACCGCGAACGCGTCCTCGTCGGCGACGCCGAATTCGAGAATTCTCGGCCGGCCGTCCTGGAGAGCCTCCAGCGCTTCGGCGACTACGGCGCCCTCCACGCAACCGCCGGACACGGATCCTTCAATCTCGCCTTGACCGCTAATTGCAAGCTGGCTGCCGGCCGGCCTCGGAGCCGACCCCCAAGTTTCCAGCACCGTTGCGAGCGCAGCTCCTTTTCCCGCATGGAGCCATTCCAAGGCGATTTCCGGAATCTGGTCTTTGCGCGACGCGCTCATCGGACTAATTTCGCGAATCCTTCCGCCCCATTCCCAATACGTATAACCCCGGCAAGGGAAATTCGCACGACAATTCCTTTCGCCGAGACTTAAGCGCGGCTTTATGACTAGCCGAGAAGATCAAGCAGCCTGCGCTTCTCCCCTTCGTCTCCCGAATTCGAAACCGCTTCCGCCAATTCGGCAAGAGAAGCGATATTGTGCGCCGAGCGGAAGCAGTCCACATTCGGCAGCAATGCCTTGACCCCGGCGGCCTTCGGAGCAAACCCCTCCCAGCGCAGGAGCGGATTAATCCACACTAGCCGCCTCGAGGATCTCCTCAGCCGACTCGCTTCCGCGGCAAGCATCTCCGGATCTCCGCTGTCGAGGCCGTCGGAAATTATAAGCATCACCGCGCCTTGGCCGGCAATGCGGCGATGCCAATCTCTATTGTACTCGCGCAGGCAATCGCCTAAGCGCGTTCCGCCCTCCCAATCCGTCGCCTGCTGCCCGGCCGCGAAAAGCGCCGCGTCCGGATCCTTTTGCATTAAATGCCGGGTTATGTTCGTCAGGCGCGTCCCTATAGTGAATACGTGCAATTTCGACCAGTTGGAACCTTTGCAGTTCGCTACCGCATGGAGGAAATGGAGTAAAATACGCGAATAGGCCGACATGCTGCCTGAAATGTCGCATAGCGCGACGAGGCTCGGAAACCTGGGGGTCGCGCTGCGACGACTCAGCTCCTTGACTTCCCCTCCGGCCTTTGAGGCGGCTCTCATGGTCGCTCGCCAATCCGGACTGGCTCCCCGCCTGTCGAGCCGTTTCCGCCGGGACATGGCCGGTTCCGCCGGCAGACTTAGCTTTCCAACGATTTTTCTGGCTTCGGCCTCCTCTTCGCCGGTCATTTGCTCGAAATCCATGGTCTTGAATTTTTCTTTGCTCGACACCGTCCATGCGAAGTCGAAGTCGATCTCCTTGCCCTCCTTAGCGGTATCCGGCGCGGCGACCTTCGATCGCGCATCGCCGAGCAGCGCTTCGGCGGCGCGGCGCGCGGCGGCAGCCGCCGCGCGCTTTTCAGCTTCGCCGCGAAGGGACGGCAGCAGCATGGACATCATGCGCTCAAGATATCTCGGGTCTCGCCAGAAGAGCTTGAAAACCTCCGTAAAAACCATGCGCTGCTCCGGTCGATTGACGAAGCAGGAATGAAGCGTCCAATAGAAATCGCTCCGGCTTTCGAATCCGGCCGCCCGCACCGCCTCTACCGCTCGTATCGCCCGCGCAGGATCGGCGGAAATTCCAGCTTTTCGCAGCGTGCGGGCGAAATGGACGATATTGTCGGCAAGCTTGCCGTCGTCCGGGATATCCAAGCTCGGCGATGTCGGCATTTTCAAAAAGAGTCAGCGCTCGCTAATTCCGGTTCGGCAAATGCTCGAATAGAAATTCCTCGAAATTCGAGCCGGCGAAGCCGAAACCTCCGAGTCTACTTGCCAATTTATCCGGGAATGCATCCTTCTATTCTTCCTACGCCCTGGACGGCGCCAGTTCGATCCCGCGACGCGCTTCCTCGAGCAATCGCTTCGCTTCGGAACCATGAAGCTTCTGAATATCGTCCTGATATTTTAGAATGGCTCCCAGCGTGTCGACGATAATGTCGGGAGAAAGCGCAAGAGCGTCGAGCACCAAAAGGCATTTCGCCCAGTCTATAGTCTCCGCAATTCCCGGTTTTTTGAAAAGGTCTTCACTTCGAAGCCGTTGCACGAAGGCAACTATTTCCTTGCTTAGCGCCGCGGAAGCCTCCGGCGCGCGCGCTTTGAGAATCGCAATTTCACTTTCAAAATCCGGATACCCCACCCAATGGTAGAGGCATCGCCGCTTGAGGGCGTCATGCACTTCCCGAGTTCGATTCGAAGTCAGCACGACTATTGGCGGCTCCGTCGCGCGCACCGTTCCGAGTTCGGGAATCGTTACCTGAAAGTCGCCGAGCGCTTCGAGAAGAAATGCTTCGAAGGGCTCGTCCGTTCGATCCAGTTCGTCGATCAAAAGAACCGGGGCGCCGCCGTCCTGCTTTTGCATCGCTTCCAGCAGCGGTCGGCGAATCAGGAATTCTTCGGAGAATAGCTCGGTCTTGAGCGCGTCCCGCCGAACCGAACCGCCGGCTTCGGCGGTGCGAATCGCCACCATCTGGGCCGGAAAATTCCATTCGTAGACTGCCGAGGCCGCGTCGAGCCCTTCGTAGCATTGCAGCCTAATCAGTCGGCGTCCGAGCGCCGCCGCCAGCGCCTTGGCGATTTCCGTTTTCCCAACTCCGGCTTCGCCCTCGAGAAATAGCGGAAGCCCCAGGCGCAGCGCGAGAAATGTCACCGTCGCCAAGGGCCTGTTGCACATGTAGTTCTGCTCCGCCAAAAGTCTTTGAACATCGCATATCGAAGCAATCGCGTTCGGCATCGTCTTTTCCCGGTCGGCACGGCCCGGTTGCATCACGGCTCGACCGTTTCGTCAAGTCGGAGTTGCCTGCGCGCGAATCGAAGTTGCACGGCGCAACCGACGAACTGACGAGCTCCGGGACATGCGGAAGGCGATCGATCTCCGCGGCCGAGCTCGGCGCGAGGTCGGAGGAATGCCGGAAGCGTCCGAAAAGGTGAAACGAATGATTTATGCGACTCCTCGCGCGATAAATCGGATGTAATTCAATTTAGCGGAATTGGACCGACGCGTAGTCCGCAAATGCTCCATCGCCGATCCGGCAAGTCGATGATCTCTTTCGTTCATTAATCTCTGAAGGCGGCTTCGAGGTCGAAAGTCGAAAGCGCCGGCGCGGGTCGGGCCATTGGTCCGTTTCACTCAGTTTTAGCATCGAGCGTCCCGGGAATGTTTTGCAAAGTCGCCGCCGCATGTCCCTTGCATCAAGAATAGCACGACGTTTTCGGCGCAGCGCATCGGCATGCGCAGCGCGCTTTCCCGGATAACTCCTCCAATGTGAGGGGAAATCACGATGCCGCTGCAGCACCCTGCTGCAGAGGACGCCCCGGGCGGTTCCGAGGCGAATGTGTCGAGGCCTGCGCGCTTGAGGCGTCCGGTATTTACCGCGTTAACCAGCGCGTCATTGTTGATAGCGCGCTTTCCAACGGCCAGGACTAGAGCCAAGACATGCTCCGCGACGGATACCGCGTTTCTCCAGGGGCGGCAAAGACGGGAATGCCGCGGCGCGTGGCCTCCGCCACGTCGATATCATCATAACCCGCCCCGTGATTGTCGATCACTTCAAGGTTCGGATTAGCGTCCAAGCAGGGGCGATCGATGATCCCGGTACGGACGATCTGTCCCGCAGGGCGGCGTTAGGCCAGGAGCGAGGTCAATTCGACCTGATTCGGACTCGGACTAGACTGAGCAATGGAGAATCCCGGTTCGGTTGAGCGGGCCGCGGCGGGAGGCAAAAGCGGCCAGCCGGTTACCAATGCCTTTCCAGGGGCCATCACGTCAACGATGTCTGGATGTCACGCTCTCGCCGGACTACGTAATCGCGCAGCGCATCACGGATGCCCTCGTCAAGCCTCGGCGGTTCTTCCTCGTAGCGCTCCAGCATCCTCCTGCACCAGTCTCGGCCACGCTCGCTGACCGATTTGCAACCGGCGGCGACCCAGCTTTCGTAGCGCTCGTTGTCCTGCACCTCGTCAAGGAAGGGCAAATGTTCGCGCGTATAGTCCTCGTCAAAGAAATGCCCGCCGGGGCCGACTTTAGCAAGATCGTTGAGCGCGGTATCGACATCATCAAAAGCGGCGCCGTTCAGGAGGGTTTGAAAGCCCAGTATCTGCTGCGCATCGGCGGCAAGCTTGCCCATTGAGATGCAAAGTGAGCCTTCGATCGTTCCGCCGCAATGCGTCAGCAGATTGCATCCTCCGAGGATTGCCGGATAAACTTTGAGTATGGAGTCGTAGCCTGCATAAAGATCGTCCTGTTTCGAGCCGGATTTGGCGCCGTTCGTCCGCCAGGGCACGCCATAGTAGCGAGCCATCTGGCCGAAGATGTACATAAAGAGCGATACCTCGGGCGAACCGAAGACCGGAGCGCCGCTTTTCATATAGACTCCCATCGGCGCCACGCCCATCACGGCGCGACAGCCGGGGCGGATGATCTGAGTAAAGGCTATGCCGGCCAGCACCTCGGCGATGATCTGGGCTGTGGTTGCCAAGGTGTGCACCGGCGTCGACGCTCCGTAGAGCACGAATGGCGACATCAGAAGCGCCTGGTTTTCGGCGGCATAGATGCGCGTGGCGTCGAGCTGTGACTTGTCCCATACCAACGGCGAGTTGCAGTTGAAGATCGCGGTCATCACCACCTCTTCATCCACAGTCCTTGGCCCGAAAACGATTCGGGCCATCTCGATGCAATCGCGCGCCTGGTAGTCCGATTGCGACGATCCCATGATTGGCTTGTCCGTGTTCAGAAAGCTCTGCTCGACCATATGGAGATGGCGGTGCGGAACGGCGACATCCATCGGTTCCAGCGTATAGCCGCCATTGTATTGCAGTGCCGGGTTCACCTGATGCAGCCGCATCAGCGTCGCCATGTCGGCTGCCGTGGCGCTGCGGCGCACGCCGTCAAGGTCAATCAGGTTCGGCGTGCCGTAGGCGGGGCCGAAAATCATGTTTCGCCCCCCGACGCGGACAGTGCGGTCGGGGTTGCGGCCGCGATAGTCGAACTCGCCGGGGATCGTGGCGATCAGCTTGCGGATCAATGCGCGAGGTATGTAGATGCGGTGTCCGTCCGCGTCGGCGCCGGCACCGGCCCAGATCGAAGCCGAAACGTCGTCGCGAAACTCGATCCCTATCGTTTCCAGAATTCGCATCGCGTAATCGTCGATTGCCTCCAGCCCGTCGACTTGCAATACGTCGTAGACGGGAATGTTCCGGATCGTGGCCGAGGGATACACCAGCGGCGCCTTGAGCCGCGACTTTCTTCGCCCGGCGGCGCCGCCGCTGCGACTCCGCCGCCTTACCGGGGCGGACTCCGTGTCTTGTTTCATTGGGAACCTCCTGACAGCGCAGTATCCGACCGCGGCTAGGTCCGCACAATGGCAAAAATACTTGCTCCGCCGCGAAACTTCAGATTACGCCGGCAGATGCAGGTGCTCTGAATCGCCGACCGGTTCCGACCCGGAGCTGAGTTCGGTTAGCAGCCAGTTATGGAATTTCGATACCGTTAGCGTAGGCGAGGCGCCTTCCGGCTGGCACAAGTAATAACCGTTTTGAGCCAGCGCCTCGGTATCGATGGCAGGCACCAGAACGCCGCTTTCCAGAAATTGCTGCATTAAGGGAACGCCGAGCAAACCGATGCCCTGCCCGTCAAGGACCGCTTGCACAAGGTTGATGTACGAGTCGTAGGAACTCATGCGGACCCGGTGGCCAAGCACCGAGCCCTTGTCGCGAAAGTAGTTGGTCCAGGTGGACGACGGGTCGAATGCGGATTCGAATTCAAGGAGAGGCGCTTTTGCGAGATCGTCAATCTTGTCGAACGGCCCGTACTTTCCATAAAATGCCTGGCTGCACAGCGGAAGTATCTGCTGTCGCTGCAGCAGCACGCTGGAAGCGCCCCGCCAATTCCCGGTTCCGTACCTAATCGCGATATCCACGTCGTACTGCACCAAATTGACAAGATCGTGGGATACTAGCAGCCGGAAATCGGCCATCGGGTCGATGCGCCGGTAGCGTCCGATGTTCGGCATAAGCCAATAGGTAGATACTCCCGAGGTCGTGGCGATCGTAATCAGACTGTCTTCCTTGGTGTTCTCCATCGATTCGATCTCTTCGACGATCGACTGAAACCCCTGGTGGACCGTGCGCGACAGCCGGCGCCCCGCGCGAGTCATCTTAATGCTGCTCTGACCTCGGAGAAACAGCTCGAAGCCCAGAAATTGCTCCAGCTGGCGCACCTGACGCGACACTGCGACGCGCGAAACGTTCAACTCCTTTGCGGCCTCGGTAAAACTTTGATTGCGCGCCGCGGCCTCGAACGCGAGCAGCGCCTTTAGCGGAGGAAGCTTCCGAAGACCCAGTGCCAACTTTCCATCCTGCCCTTTGTGCCATGCGCCTCGGCTCCGAGCGAGTAAATGGCGTAATGTCAGGTTACTCGGACGAAAATTTTTTTGCAATACCGCGCAACTCGGGATTGTCGTCGGACTATTCTTTGCAAGGAGCATAGGCAAAACAAGCCAAGCTTTGCGTTCCCAAATAAGCTGAGGATGCCGCGCATCGCGTTGTCCAGCACGAATAGCGCGCTTGCAATCGGCTTTCGGGGCAAGCTTGCCCCGATCGCCCGACAGCGGCCTTCGGCTCGCGGAATGACGCGGACGGTTGTAGAATATCGGATGCCGCGGGACGAGTTTCGTCGCGCTCCGCGACATGTCCGCGCGCAAGCGACACGGGAATGGCGACCGAGTCATCCTGTCAAATAAGCGCGATGCCGCCGTTGATCCCGGCACGCGCGGCGGCGACATTTTCGGGCGGAATTTGGAGAGAATTGCGACTGTTCGCCCTTGGCGCGCGTGCCTTTCGCATCAGCCCGCGCCGCTAAGTTGGGCAGGAGGCGAGTATCCGGCAGGACCGACGTCGAAGCTTCGATCCGCGGCGGACTCCCGCATGGCAGCAATCGCGAATCGAATTCAGCCAATCCGAAAACCGAAAGTATAAATTGGCCGCCGACGCGAAAGTTCAAGAACAGCGCCGTCTTTGCTACTGTTGCCGCTCTTGCGGCCAAGGAGGAGATTGTCCAGATCTCCTTCGCATTCGGGCTGCGGGGAATTCGGAAACGCGCATTGTCGTATGTTCGCAAGTGCTGCGGAGAAACCCGGTTCGGACAGCCGGATATTCAAGCGCGTCCCCGTTTCGGGGATATTCCGCCCGCGGGGATTGACACTCTTCGATCGACCGCGTCAATGTCCCTGCGACACGGCTAGGCGAACGATCTTCATCGCCGCCCCTAAACTTTGGAGGCGAAACGTCAGATTACTCGGAGGGTCAATTTTTTCACAATACCGCCCGGCATTGTATTGTGCCAGACTGTCCCGCGTAAGAAACTGCGAAGAACACCAATGGACGATCGATCGCCCGAAGCGAGTTCAATCGAATGCCGCAATCTTTGGAAGATATTCGGCCAGCGCGCAAGCGAGGTGCTCGCGGCGGCTCGCGGCGGCAAGGTCAGCAAGGACGAGGCGCTCAAGGAATTCGGCTGCGTCATTGGGGTGGCCGACGCCAGTTTCAGCGTACGAAAAGGCGAGATCTTTTGTATCATGGGATTATCGGGCTCGGGCAAGTCCACGATCCTGAGGCACGTCAATCGGTTGATCGAGCCCACCGCAGGATCCGTCCATGTCGACGGGCAGGACGTGATGAGTCTTTCCCGCAAGGAACTTCGCGCGCTGAGGGCCCGCAAGATCGGCATGGTGTTCCAGCACATGGCGCTATGGCCGCATAAGACGATCGCCGGCAACGTGGCCTTCGGGCTGGAAGTGCAGGGAGCCGAAAAAAAGGAATGCCGCGAAGCCGCCGAGGAGGCGCTTGAGAAGGTGGGGCTCCGCGGCTGGGGGCACCGGTATCCGGATGAATTGTCAGGAGGCATGCAGCAAAGGGTTGGCCTCGCCCGCGCACTTGCCGCCGATCCCGATATCCTGCTGATGGACGAGCCCTTTAGCGCGCTTGACCCGCTGATCCGCCGGGACTTGCAGGACGAATTCCTCGCGCTGTCCAGGAAGGCGCACAAGACAACGCTGTTCATTACCCACGATCTCGACGAGGCGATGCGCGTAGGGCACCGGATAGCGGTGATGAAAGACGGGCGCATCGACCAGATCGGCTCGCCCGAGGCCATCGTGCTGCGCCCCGAGACCGATTACGTAGCGCGGTTCGTCGGTTCCATCTCCACGCTAAAATACCTTTCCGCGTCGGAAATCGCGAGTGCCGGAAATGTCGACGCCGATGCCCCCGGCATCGGCCCGGACGCGACCCTGCCCGTGCTCATCAGGCAGCTCGCCAACGGCGCCGACCATTTGGCGGTCAAGGACGGCGATCGGCTGATCGGACGGATTGGCCAGCCCGAGATCCTGGCTGCCGTTGGACGCGACCTGGAGCGGAGGTGAGGCGATGGACCAGTTCCTCAATCCCTTCGACCACTTCAATGTGCCGTTCGGAGTCTGGGCCGAACGAGCGCTTGAATGGATCGTCGGCCACAGCCGCTCCACCCTGCTGGCCGCGAAAGTGCCCGTTCAGAGCTTTCTCGAATTCGTGCAAGGCAGCCTCGAAGCGATCCCGCCGCTCGTCGGGATCATCGCCATGGCGGTTATCGGCTATATTCTGGAAGGGTGGCGATTGGCGCTGACGGGCCTCGTTTGCCTGACGCTAATCGGTCTGATGGGCACCTGGCAATATGCGATGACGACTCTCTCCATTGTGATTGCCGCCGTCACAATCTGCGTGGTCTTCGGCTTGCCGATCGGCATACTGGCCGCGCGAAGCGACAGGTTTTTCCGAGTTCTGCGCCCCGTACTAGATCTGATGCAGACGATCCCTAGCTTCGTCTATCTAGTGCCGGTCGTAATGCTCTTTGGCATCGGCGACACGCCGGGCGTGATCGTAACCTGTTTTTTTGCCATCTCCCCGCTTATTCGATTGACCAATCTAGGAATCCGCGAGGTTCGCGAAGATCTTGTCGAGGCCGCCCGCGCTTTCGGAGCCAGCGAAGCGCGAACGCTTTTCGGCACGCAGCTTCCTTTGGCGCGCCCCTCCATACTCGCGGGGTTGAACCAGACCGTCTTGCTGTCACTGTCCATGGCCGTGGTGGCATCAATGATCTCTGTCGCGGGACTGGGCAGGATTGTGCTGGAGGGCATCGGCCGGCTCGATTTCGGGTCCGCCACCGTGGGAGGCCTCGGCATCGTGCTGACCGCGATCACCGTTGACCGCTACGTACAAGCGCTGGGCGCCGCGCGTTCGCGAACCAGAATGGGGGCTTGAGCCATGGACTGGCCTTCCGTCCTCGATCCGTTCGCGACCATCAATTTGCCTCTGGCGGACTGGGCCAATGACTGGATGCGCTGGCTTACTTCGAACTACCGCAGCGTATTCCAAGCGATCAAGGCGATTGTAAAACTGGCTCTGGACCTTGTCGAAGACGGGCTGCGCAACACGCCGCAGACGCTGCTCCTGGTCTTCTTCACCGCGTTCGCCTGGCAGATCGTGAACAGAGCGACCGCGATCCTGGTATTCTGCGCAATGGCGACAATCGGCATCATTGGCGCGTGGGATCCGGCGATGACAAGCCTTGCGGTGCTGGTCACCGCCGTTTCCATATCGACATTGGTAGGCCTGCCGCTGGGCATCCTGTGCTCTCGCGTCAACTGGGTCTGGGGCATCGTTCGCCCGGCACTGGATTTCATGCAAACGATCCCGTCCTTTACCTACCTCGTACCGGTTATCCTGCTTTTCGGCATCGGCAACGTGCCGGGCGTCATTGTCACCGCATTCTTCGCCACCCCGCCTCTCGTGCGGCTGACCAATCTCGGCCTGCGCGAAGTGCGCGCCGACCTGGTAGAGGCGGCGGATGCGTTCGGCGTCTCGCCTATGAAGCGACTCTGGTCAATCGAGCTTCCATTGGCGCGCCCGGTGATCATGGCGGGAATCAACCAGACCGTAATGCTGTCGCTGGCAATGAGCGTTATCGCCTCGATGATATCGGTTGCCGGGCTGGGGCGGCTGGTACTGGTGGGAATCAGCCAGCTCGATCTCGCCCGCGCTTCGGTCGGCGGCCTCGGAATTGTTTTACTGGCAATCGTATTCGACCGCGTTACACAAGGTTTCGGTTTCACCCGCCGTGATCGCGGTAACCTCGGGCTCTGGGAACACGGCCCGATCGGATGGCTGCGCGCAAGCTTCAAGCCGCATGGCCGATTCAAATCCTAATCCAACCAAGGAGGACGCAATGAAAACATTTGAAATCAAATTGGGGATCGCCGCGCTGGCGGGCAGCCTAGTGGCCAGCGCCGCCGTCGCCGACGAAATCACCGCGATCAGCACCGGGCGTACCGATCATCAGCTGATCTACGAGGTTATCGAGGAAGGCCTCGCCGCGCTTGGCTACGAGAACGGCGAGATGCTGACCGGCAACTACCCGGCCATTCATCTGTCCATCGGCCAGGGCGACGCGCATTACACGGCCGTGCATTGGAAACCGCTGCATAACGACTTCTACGCGAATTCCGGAGGCGACGACGCGCTGGTGCGCGCCGGTCCGATGTATACGAACGCAATGCAGGGCTATTTCATCGACGTCAAAACTGCAGAGGCCCACGGCATAACCTCTCTGGAGCAAATGAAAGACGACGCGATCAAGGCGCTCTTCGACAGCGACGGCGACGGCATGGCCAACCTGACCGGATGCAATCCAGGCTGGGGCTGCGAAAAAGTGATCGAGCACCATCTCGACGCCTACGAACTGCGCGACCACATCAACAATGACAAGGGCGAATACTTCGCCCTGATGGCCGACACGATCCAGCGCTACAAGGCCGGCCAGCCGATCTTCTATACGACATGGGCGCCGAACTGGATCATGGGCGTCTTGCAGGAAGGGCGCGACGTAGTTTGGCTGAACGCGCCATTCTCCTCGCTGCCCGGCGACCAGGGGAGCAATACCGAATGGCCGGACGGGCGCAACCCGGGCTTCGGGGTCAACGACAACTACGTTCTGGTCAACAAGGAGTTTGCGGAAGCCAATCCCAAGGCGATGGCGTTTTTCAACGGCTTGCGAATTTCGGTTCCGGACCTTAGCGCAATGATGCTGCGAATGAACGACGGCGAGAAAGAGCCGCACCAGCTCGAGCAGATTGCCAAGGACTGGATCGCGGACAACCAGGCCGACTGGGACGAATTGATCGCAGCGGCGATGGCCAGCGAATAATCCCGACGACTTGCGGCTCGCCCTTCGGGGCGGGCCTCGCTTCACTTTCGACGATCGGAGGCCACTCGAAATGGCGATTCTTTTCCATTGGGGCGACGCGATACTCGAGTATTGGCACAGAGCATTCGAGGCCGCCGGATGCGGGACCGACATTCGCACCTTCGATGCGCCGGGAAACCATGCCGATGTCGAATTCGCCGTCGTCTGGGCGCCGCCCGCCGGGGGGCTGAAGGCCTTTCCGAACCTAAAGTACATCTTCTCCATCGGCGCCGGAGTTACCCATATCACGCTTGATCCGGAATGGCCGTCCCAAGTGCCCATCGTTCGGCTTCAGGATCGGCATCTGGTACTGGATATGTCTTGCCATATCATACACTGGGTTCTCCATTTCCACCGGTTCTACGCCCGCTACGCGCGCCAGCAGGCGGCTAATCAGTGGCTGCGGCATCGCTATCCCGAGAATTCCGAGCGGCGCGTCTCGATCCTCGGACTCGGCCAGACCGGGCAGGATGCCTGCATTCGGCTTCGCGACCTGGAATTTCCGGTCACCGGCTGGGCGCGCACTCCCAAGTCGATCGAGGGCGTCCGCTGCCTCGCGGGCGACGCTGCGCTCGACGCCGTAGTCAGCGGGGCGGATATCCTGGTGAACCTGCTTCCGCTGACTGAATCCACGGCCAACATCCTGAACGCCTCGATATTCGACCGGATGCCCGAAGGAAGTTTCGTCATCAATTGCGGCCGCGGCTCCAGCATAAACGACTCCGACCTCCTGGCCGCGCTGGACAGCGGCCGCATCGAAGCCGCCGCGCTCGATGTCTTCCGAGAAGAACCTCTGCCGAAGGACAGCCCCTTCTGGCGTCATCCCGCCGTTTCGGTAACGCCCCACTCGGCGGCGCCGACGAATGAACGCTCGGCCGCGGAATTCATTGCCGCGCAGATCCGTCTTGGCATGGACGGCGGCACTCCCGCTCCCATCGTCGACTTGGAGCGCGGATACTGAACCTGTGCCACGCCCGTCCATTATTCCCCGCCATGACGACAGCAATGGCTGGTGGAAAACTCTACCGCCGCCGCCGCCCGCCAAACTCCTGACAGGCAGGCGCCGCGTGCAAACGGCTATAGTCGGAGCCGGAATTTGCGGGATTGCGGTGGCGCACCGGCTAGGCCGGCTCCGCCCTAGCGACGAAATCGCTCTGATCGAAGCCGAAAGAGCGGGATTCGGCGCCTCGGGCCGCAACGCGGGCTTCATGCTGAACGTTCACTCGCACGGACCGCCCAAGAGCGCCGATATCCTGCGCCGCAATATGCAGCTGTGGGAAGGCGGGCTGTCCGATCTGCGGCGCATGGCGCGCGAATTCCAGATCGACTGCGGCTGGCACGAATTCGGGCGCATCTATGGCTCGGCCGGGCCCGATGGCGAAAAGCATATCGACGAGATCGCCGACACGCTCGAACAGCTTGGGCTGGAGCACGATTGGATGAGCCGCGATGTCCTGGAGGCCCGCATAGGCACAAGATTCTACAGGCGCGGGCTCTATGCGGCGGGAAGCGCCTTGGTGAACCCCGCGGCGCTAATGCGCGGCCTCGCCCGGCACTTGCCCGCCAACGTTTCGCTTTTCGAGGAATCTCCGGTCGTCGAGTTCACAACCAAGGGCGACGCCTTCGAAGTCGAGACCGAGGCCGGACGGATCACGGCGGACCGCGTAGTGCTGGCCGCAGGGGTTTTCCTGCGGCAGTTCGGAATTGCCTCGGGCCGCTACGTGGCGATGGCGACCTACGCCAGCCTCACGGACCCGCTTTCGGACGGCGAACTCGAGGCACTGGGGTCGAACGCACCGTTCGGGCTTCTGGCCAGTTCGGAATACGGCGCGACGATACGGTTGACCAACGACAAGCGACTCTTTTTTCGCAACCTGTACGAATTCTCCCCGAATGCGCCGACCCCGGCGCCGAGGGTCAAGCGGATTAGCAAGCGGCACCGCAGCGGCATGCTCAACCGCTGGCCCGCCCTGAGGGACACCCGCTTCGCCTATAGCTGGGGCGGGACCATGGCGTTCACCCGGAATGACGGCGCGATTTTCGGCGAGTACGCTCCCGGCCTCTACGCGGTGCTGACAAGCGACGTTTCACCCATGACCCGCGCCGCCGCCTCGGGGCGCCTGCTGGCGGATTTGATGGAGGGAGAAGAAAGCGACCTTTTGAGCCTGCAGCTGGGAATTCCCGGCGCCAGCCGCCTTCCGCCGCGTCCATTCCTAGATATCGGCATCGCTATCCGGCGCGGATTGCTGCATGCCGCGGCTCGAAAGGAGTTTTGATTTCGCGCCAAATCGCGACGCATTGGACGCGGACCGGATTTCATGCGCAAGCCGCTTCCCGCCACTGGACATAGCCGGGGAGTCCGGTGTTCGACTTGCCGCATCGAGTTGCCGGAATCCCGCGCTTTTTAACAACCGCCGGCAGACAGCTCCAATTCGAATAGTCCGCCGGAGGAATAGGCAAGCCTTCTAGCTCGATCGTTGATCCAATCATGAATTGGCCGCGAATTTGTATCGGGTCGACCGCCCAAAAAAGAGCCGAGCGTCCCTTTGACAGCGATTATGCGCATGCAGGAAACTCTCCGAAAAACAACTCTAGTATTCGAGAAAATCGTCTGTCTGTCGCTCGAAAAAGCTTCGATAGCCAACCGGGGGATTCACTGGAATCCCGGACTCGTCTACCGAAATATTGTGCAAGGCGACTGATTCGCCCTTTGGCTCGAAGTAGAGAATTGAAACGTCATTGGCATCAATTTTTCCCTTTTTCGCCAATATGCGAACGCGGTCTACAATGTAATCGCCATGTGTCTCGATCATGAATCGAGTGTTGCATTTGGAAGCGGCGCTAACAAGAAAGCTAGCCGGTTCGGCCTGCCCGCGGGGGTGCAAATGGACCTCTGTCTGCTAAAGCGGAAACACTCGTTTGTCTCCGTTTCTCGCTCTGGTCGGAACATCCGCCAAGATCGGCAGGCTCTGGCCTGCTCCATGGCCGACCTCCATAATATAATAGTAGGACATCGAATGAGCCTTTACTTGAATTTGAAGGCGGGCGTCCGGCGTACCTCGAAAGTTTTGGACTTCTATGTCCGAGAGCAAACCAGACATTCTACCGAATTCAACAAGGTTTTCGCGGAGAGGCGTCCAATCCGGACTTCCCGAAAGGACCAACCTCGTTAAAAGCATTGGCGCATGGCTACCTTCGGGGACGGGCTGCCAGCACTCGACGAGCGTCCCGGATGGATGCGCCACGGCCTGAAATCAACGGAATATTCGCAAATTGTTGGATAGGGCGGAATCCGCGCTGAAAATCGGGACTATGATACATACGGATGCAGGACGCCGTCCTGGAACCCCGCCGATTTGGAACAGTCGGCGAAACATGCTGCAATAGTAGCCAAAGACCGGAATCGTCGACGATCCTAAGAATTGACTCGTTCCAAAAAAACATTTTTCGGTTTAGTACCGCTGTATGGCAGAAGCCATTTCGAATAGCGAAGCGGGCGAGGAGACCGTCCAGATGCGCAAGCCTAATTTTCTCATTTTCATGACGGACCAGCTGAACGGGACGCTTTTTCCGGACGGTCCGGCGGAATGGCTGCACGCGCCCCACCTCAAGCGGCTGGCCGAGCGTTCGGTAAGGTTCAGCAACGCGTACACGCCGTCGCCGCTTTGCGCGCCCGCTCGCGCTTCATTCATGACGGGACAGCTTCCCAGCCGCACGCGAGTTTACGACAATGCAGCGGAATTCTCATCCGAGCTGCCGACATTCTCGCATCATTTGCGTCGCGCGGGATATTACACCTGCCTATCGGGAAAGATGCATTTCGTCGGTCCGGATCAGCTGCACGGCTTTGAAGAACGCCTGACAACGGACATTTACCCGGCGGATTTCGGGTGGACTCCCGACTATAGAAACCCCGATTCCAGAGTCGACTGGTGGTACCACAATCTTGGATCGGTAAGCACGGCGGGCATTGCGGAAACTACGAACCAGCTCGAGTACGACGATGAAGTCGCTGCAATGGCTTCGCAGAAGCTGTACCAGCTTGCTCGCGGCCACGACGAGCGCCCGTGGTGCCTGACCGTTAGCTTCACCCACCCGCACGACCCGTATGTCGCGAGGCGACGTTTCTGGGATATGTACGAAGACTGCGAACACCTGGATCCAGACGAGGGGCCGATTCCGCATTCGGAACTCGACGATCATTCGCGAAGGATTCTGGCCGCGTGCGACGAAGAAAACCATAAGTATTCTGAAGAGGATGTTCGTCGCGCAAGGCGCGCGTATTTCGCGAACATCTCATACATCGACGACATCATCGGCAATCTGCTTTCGATTCTCGAGGACACGCGCCAGGATCGAAACACCGTCATCGTTTTTCTCTCCGACCACGGCGACATGATCGGCGAGAAAGGCCTTTGGTTCAAAATGAGCTTTTTCGAAGGATCCTGCCGGGTTCCGTTTATGATGTCGCTGCCATCCGCGGACTCGCGGCTAGTGGAGAAGCCCGTCAGCACCATTGATGCTGCGCCGACATTCGCGGAAATCGCCGGCGCCGACATGGGGGAGGTGTCGCACTGGACGGAGGGCGAAAGCCTTTTAGCCGACTGCCTCGGCTCGGGAAGCGAGGCGCGACCGGTATTGATGGAGTACGCCGCCGAAGCGTCGAAGGCGCCCATGGTCTCCGTGCGCGCGGAGGGCTGGAAGTTCAACCGCTCCAAAACTGATCCGAACCAGCTATTCAACCTGGAATCGGATCCGCGCGAAACCCGAAATCTCGCAAAGGATCCGAACTGCGCGAGGGAATTGGCACGATTTTCGTCTCTGGCCGCCAGCCGATGGGACCTGGACGCGTTCGACAGCGCAGTACGCGAATCCCAGGCTAGGCGCATCGCCGTCAACAAAGCTCTCCGAATTGGCGGGCATTACCCGTGGGACTACCAGCCGCTTCAAATCGCTTCCGAACGGTATCAGCGCAACAACAAGGATCTCAACAAAATCGACGACGCCCAGCGATTTCCGAAAGGCGAATAGGCGGCAACGGCATGGATACGGATTTTATCATAGTCGGCGCCGGCTCTGCCGGGTGCGCCATGGCGAACCGGCTTTCGGAAGACAGCCGGAATAAGGTGCTCGTAATCGAGTTTGGCGGCTCGGATGCCGGTCCGCTGATTCAAATGCCCGGCGCCCTATCCTACCCTATGAACATGAAGAAGTATGATTGGGGGTTTTCGACGGAGCCGGAGCCGTATCTGGACGGCAGGCGGCTCGCGGTGCCAAGAGGCAAGGTTGTCGGAGGGTCGTCGTCCATCAACGGCATGGTCTACGTAAGGGGCCACGCGCGAGACTACGACTTCTGGTCCGAAAACGGCGCAACCGGCTGGTCCTACGCGGACGTGCTGCCGTATTTCAAGCGCATGGAATGCTGGCACGGCGGCGATTCCGAGTGGCGAGGAAGCGGCGGGCCGCTTCACGTCGTGCGCGGCGAGATGAAGAACCCGCTCTTTCGCGCCTTTGTCGAGGCGGGAGAGCAGGCCGGCTACGAGCTGACGTCCGACTACAACGGCGAAAAGCAGGAAGGCTTCGGAGTTATGGAGCGAACCACCTGGCGGGGCAGCAGGTTCTCCGCCGCCAAAGCCTATCTCAGGCCGGCCATCAAACGACCGAACGTCCGGCTCATTCGGGGATTCGTTCGGCGAGTGACTTTTGAAGGACGGCGCGCGACAGGGGTCGAATTCGAACGAAACGGCAGGATTGAACGCGTTTCCGCCCGTCGAGAAGTTATAATTTCCGCATCGTCGATCAATTCGCCGAAAATCCTCCTGCTTTCCGGGATTGGTTCCGGAAAGGAATTATCCGACATGAACATAGAAGTCGTCGCGGACCGACCGGGCGTAGGAGACAACCTTCAGGACCACCTTGAAATCTACGTTCAGCAGGAATGCGTTCAGCCGGTCTCGCTCTACAGATACTGGAACTTGTTCGGCAAGACGCTGGTCGGCGCAAGATGGCTGCTTTTCAAAACGGGTCCGGGAGCATCGAATCAGTTCGAGTCCTGCGCCTTTATCCGTTCCGGGCCAGGCGTCGGCTATCCTGACATTCAGTACCATTTTCTTCCGCTAGCGGTTCGATACGACGGGAAGTCCGCAGCGGGCGGGCATGGCTTTCAGGCGCATGTAGGACCGATGCGGGCCAACTCCCGGGGCAGGGTTTGGCTCAAGTCCGCGGACCCTCGCGAGCCACCGAGAATTCTGTTCAACTACCTCAAGGAGGAGAAGGACCGGCGCGACTTTCGAACCTGCGTCCGGCTTACCCGCGAATTGTTTGCTCAAGATGCCTTCAAGCCATTTGCTGGCAAGGAGATTCAACCGGGCGGCGACAAGGAGTCGGACCAGGAGCTCGACGCTTTCGTACGCCAAAACGTGGAGAGCGCGTATCATCCCTGCGGCACTTGCAGAATGGGATCTTCGCATGACCCGAAAGCGGTTGTCGATCCGGAATGCCGGGTTATCGGCGTGGACCGCCTAAGGGTTGCCGATGCTTCGATCCTGCCGAGAATAACGAATGGGAACCTCAACGCACCTGCGATTATGATTGGAGAAAAGGCGAGCGACCACGTGCTTGGAAAGGCGCCGCCGCCTCGTTCGAACGCCGAGCCGTGGATTCATCCAAATTGGCGAACTGAGCAAAGGTAAGGCTGGTTGAGCTAGAAATCGGTCAGTCTAGGGAATAGTCAATTTCCTAGAAATCGGAAACGGAATTCAGCGAGCAGCTCAGCGCGACCAAGTCGCTGGCTACGGAAGGCCGATAATCAATCGGGCGTATAACGGAATTTTCCGAATGGTAGGCTCGAAGCAACTTCATAATTTGGTCGAAGAGCTTACCGGGAGGCACAATTTTAGAGGTGCAGCCGGTTTTAGCATCGCGGCAACCTTTCTCAGTAGCGATTGGCAAGATCCTAGGTTATAGAGACTTCAATGCGCACAGCGAACTTTTGTCAGGAGCACAAAGGGCATGAACGCCACCATCTAGGCTCGGCACTTCGAAAGTAACGACATTGGTAGCGCTAGCCAGAAAGCTCGCAGTGCGTCTCGATACGCTCCAATCAGCAGCGTGTGGGAAGGAAGCGACGGCGAATTGTTGGAGCAAATGCTATGCTTCTAACCTTCGATCCCGCCAGAACCAATTTTGGACGCTACCTTCAACCGAGGCCGAATGTGAAAATGCTCGTCGCGGCATGTCGTGTCGATGGACATTGATCCGAAATTCAAACCGATGATCATTGGCGATAACCGGAAGATGGAAGGTGTGCCGGATAACGCTTTCGGAGTCGTAGTTTATGATCCGCCACATGTCGGTCCGCAGGGACGTGACAAGAGTCGAAAGAAATTCGACGAGGACTTCGGGGCCACCGTCGAATGCGGCAAGGAACAGGGCTGGACACTCAGCTATCTCTACCCGCCATTCTTAGAGCAGGCGAAGCGGGTTCTGAAGCCGCGCGGCCTTATATTGGCTAAAATCACCGACATGGTGAATTGCCATCGTTCACAATGGCCGCATTGCGATTTCATGAGGATGGCTGACGATGCGGGATTCACGGTCTGCGATATGATTGTCAAGGTGCGCACCGGGCCGATGATTTCTACAAAGTGGAAGACGGCGCACCATGCCCGCAAGCGACATTGCTTTTGGATAATCTGTCGCAACGGGCGCAGTTGCGAGAGATAGTTCGTGCGCACCTATGATCCTCTCAGCGTGTACGAGCTGGGTCAGAATGCAGCCCGAGCATTGATAAGCTATCCAGCAGCGGCCTTGCCTCCGGACGAGTCCATTCAAGGCAGTGGGATTTACACCTTTCGCTATGTTGGCGGATTCTCAGCCTATGCTGGTATGGGCGAAAATGAACCGATCTACGTTGGCCGAGCAAATCCGCCCGGCGGACGGCATGGACGAATGGCAGCTACGCGTGGTCAAGATCTTGCATCCGGCAACCAGCGGCATCCGTCTCGCCCAGAAAATTTCGCCTATCCTCGGCGCCCAAATCTCACGTCTCCGTCAATCGATTCGAGACGCGTCCCTGTACATGACCTTATGCCTGCGCTTCTTGATCCATTCGCGAATGTCGTCGCGGCTGAGGCGCTGAGCCGGGTTGAATTCGCCTTGGCTCGCGATTTCATCCATGCTCTTCTTCCAGCGCTTGTACGGTTCCTGAGCTGGCGGCCCGAACAAGAAAATGTCGAGCACGGAAATCTCATCCGGAATCCCGAGCAGCGGGCGCATGGCCTTTTGGGCGTTTTCCTGGCCGATGGCCGTAACCCACCATACGCAGTAGCCGAGTGATGCAGCAGCCAAGTGCGCCGACATCGTCGAGGCGGCGACGGATTGAAGCAGAATGCGCTCGGCGTTTTCCTTATACATCCGGTTTAGCTCGGCATTTTCGGGTGTTTCCACTTTCAGGACGGGAAAAGCTTCGACCCATCGCATGTCGGAGCAAACGACAATAAATCCCGGCGCCGTCGATAGCCCCCGATAGTCGGGTGTTGGGAATTTCATTTTTGCCTTGGCTCGGAACCTCTGCTCGGCAACGAAGTAATTTGCGATTTGTTTCTTGATTTCCGCATTGTCGACGATGATGTAATGCCAAGGCTGGGCGTTCGCTCCCGAAGGGGCGTGCCGCGCCGCATCGAGTATAAGTTCGTAGTGGCATTCCGGGACTACGAAATTTTCGTCGAATTTCCGTACGGTTACGCGGTTCCGTACAACCTCCATAAGAGAGTCGTATCGATCGCGAGAACCGATCTTCGGCAGTTCGATTCTTTGTCCAACCGATAATTCCGCATCGGCACTTTTGCTAGAACGCATGGCTTGCTCCTGAAGCAGTGATGTCCCCTGCGCAATCATACACCGGAAAGGCCGTTCTTTGCGACAGGTACCTGCAGGGTTCCTCAAAAGCGAGCCGCACTCATCCCGAAGCCAAATTTAGGTCTGACTTTTCAGAAGTCGCCGTGCTATTGATCCCACATGGAGATTCTGGGCGCTTTTGACGGCGAGCCGGTGCTAAGCGAGGTCGCGGTTCGCCCGGTGAGCGGTGCCGGTGAACAGCGCCGCTGGGATGCGCTGGTCAGGGAGCATCACTATCTTCCGTTCCACAGCCTGTTCGGCAAGTCGCTTCGGCACGTGGCGGTTTGGGGCGAGGTCTGGCTGGCCCTTCTGGGCTGGACGGCGGGCGCCTTCAAGGTCGGCGCGCGGGATGCCTGGATCGGCTGGTCGCCCGAGCAGCAGTTCTCGCGCCTGCATCTGATTGCCGACAACAGTCGGTTCGTGATGCTGACGGAGCGCGGCCAGGTTCCCAACCTGGCTTCCCGGATACTTGCCCTCAGCCTGCGCCGCCTGTCGAGCGACATGCGCGAGCTGCACGGCTTTCCGGTTCTTCTGGCCGAGACGTTCGTCGACCCGTCGCGGTTCGGAGGGATTTGCTACCGAGCTACGAACTGGCGGCGGCTAGGCCTGACGAAGGGGTTTTCCCGGCTGCCGGGCGGCTCGGCGCGCTGGCGGCGGAACGGGCAGCCGAAGGAGATCTACATGCGCGAACTTGAAGCCGGAGCGCGGGAGAAGCTGCGCTCCGAGCAGGCGGCGCCCGAATGGCAGGTCGGCGCGAAGGGCGAGCCGATGCCGGCCGAGGAATTGCGCAGCCTGCGCACCTATCTGCAGACCATCCCCGACTTTCGCAAGAAGCGCGGCCAGCGCTACGGCATCGCCTGCTACATGACGATCATGATCGCCGCCCGGCTGAGCGGCTACCGCGGCATTGCGGCCTTCGGCGAATACGCCGCCCGCCTGGACGAAGAGCAGCTCAGGGCCGTCGGCGGGTTCTGGAGTCCGAGCCGACAGCGCTTCACGGCCCCGGCAACCTCGACCTTCCACTACGTTCTGTCCTCCATGCCGCCGGACGCGCTGGAGACGGCTCTGCGCGAGTGGATCGAGCAGTTCAGCGAGGCCGGCGCGCCGGTCGCCCTCGACGGCAAGGACGTGCGCGAAGCCTCGATGGCGAACGGCGGATGATGGTGGCCGCCGTCTAGCACGGCAGCGGCCTGGACCTCGGGCAGCTGCAGGTCGGCTCGAAAACCAACGAGATCCCGGCCGTGCGCCAGCTGCCGCAGGATCTCGACCTGAAGGGACGGGTGGTCGCCCTCGATGCGGTGCTGAACGCCTCGCGCCGCTAGCCTCTCCCCGGTCGGCGACCGCAAAGCGGAACACGGCGGAGGCGCCTTTTTTTGCCCGAAGCCGGCCTTCGCCGCCCAAATCCCTTTGGATTATTGCCTCTATTCGGCTCCCGCCGCCGAATCCTCCGAACGAACGCGCCGCCGGAGCCGCTCCGCTTCCACCGGATCGAAAATTCGACAGGCGCTGCAAATGCGCCTCTGGCAATTGCAGGTCTGTTCGCCTCGAATTTTGACTAGGCATGCCGGGGAAATCCGTTTTCGATTACCTGCGCCGGAGCTTCGGGGATCGCAATGGACGAGCCGAAATCAACCGAATTTGGGTCGTTGGCGCCGCCGGGACCTTAAAGGACCGAAATCTTCGTCGGTGACATGCCGTTCGGCGAGGCCGCATACTCGATAACTGGAACAAGACGAATTGTCCTTCGCGGGGCCCAACCGACTTTTCGAATTTCGAAACCGGAATGCGCTCCTTCGTTCTACAGCAAGCTGCCGGCCGGAGTCTGCTCTGCCTAGCCCGGAAAAATTACCGGCAAATGCTCTTCCATGCGCTTCCGCCGGGCTGCTCGCATCAGCGCCGTCCTACGCCTGACACGCGACCGCCGGAGCGCGTGCTTTCCGTGCACTGCCCCTCGCGAATATGATTCGGACGGGCCGAGGATCTGTGTCGACTTGCGGCGAAGCATCCGCCGCCAACAATCCTCGCGTATCTCTTGTCGTTTCCTAGCGAATAATCCTCCGATCAGCTGAAACAATGCCGGTCCGTTCCACTCCGAAGCACGCCGCCTGGATAAAGCAGAAATTAAAGGCGCGCTCTTGCGATGCTTGACGGGCCACGCGAAATAGAAGCCGCGGCAACCGAGGCATCAAGAATCAATTAGGCGCGAACGAATCGGAAAGCGAGATATTTTTCCGTGAATCCGACTATACCAACGATCTTGATTTCGGCCGGCAGTCAAAAAATGGAGGCGGCGGGATTAGCTGGTACAAGCCGAATCATTCGGATGGCAGCCAGATATGCAACTAGGAATCGGTCTCGTCGGGATTACCTTCAATCGGCCCGCCTTTTCGGACCCAGTCGGAAAATCCTTTCTTTAGATGCGCGGCTTCGAAACCCATGTCTTGAAGCGTCGATACCGTCAATGCCGACCGCCAACCGCTTGCGCAGTGAAAAACGAACTTCCTGTCATTGCCGAAAATCTCTTTGAAATACGGACTTTCCGGATCGACCCAGAATTCTACCATTCCTCTCGGAGCATGAATGCTGCCCGGGATGTATCCGCTTCGCTGGCGCTCGCGAATGTCTCTGATGTCGACAATCACCAGATCCGGATCGCCGAGCATAGAAATAAGTTTCTCGGATTCGATTTCTTCAATCCCTGCTCTCGCGTCCGCGACCATTTGAGCGGACGATTTCTTCAGCTTGCGCATGCCACACTTTCGATTTATTTGGCCAGTGATGCCATACACTGACCTACGATCAGGATGAACGCAAGTTCGCGTGCTCGGATCGTCGCATGGTCCGATCCGGCAAGCCTTATGGACCGACATAGGCGGCATCCGCCTCGGCCAATTTCCGTATCCGGCCTCGGTCCTGGACTGGTATCCGGCGCAGCCGCTTCATGGTGTCGCGCATTCGAGCCGAGAGCTCGCATTCGGCAATTTCTCAATCTTTCAGCGAGCGAACGCGATCCGGCCGCAATCGCTCTCGGCGGAATATTGTTGCGCCGCCGGGCGCCGCGCCGAAATTCCCGTATTCCATTCTTGCCGAATTTAAGGCAATTCGAAGGAATTCAAAGCCGGTCGCTCCAAGGGTCCGATATTGGAACAAACGCTTGCAATTTCAAGCCGCCTCTCGCGAACGCCTCCGCCACGGGAATCTTTGCCATGGATGACGGGATTGCATTTGAACGATAATTCGCTTGCCGGGGACCGGGAAAAATGACGCGAATCCGGGTCGGCGTCGACATAGGCGGAACGTTTACGGACGTGGCGCTCGATCATCCCGGCGGCTTGTCGACATACAAGGTGCTGACGGATACCGACCGTCCCGCAGCCGCTACCCTGAAGGGCATTAGATCCGTAGCCGAGAGCTCCGGTATCAAGCTTTCCGACATCGAACAGGTTATCCACGGCACGACGCTAGTTACGAATTCGTTAATCGAGCGGCGAGGAGCTAGGACCGCATTCATAACGACGCGGGGATTCAGAGACGTCATTGAGATGCGTTCGGAAAACAGGTTCGAGCAGTACGATATCGGCCTCAAGCTGCCAATTCCACTTGTGCCTAGGAAGCACCGTTTCACCGCTCGGGAAAGAATCGGGCCGGATGGCGAGGTCTTGCTTCCCCTCGAAAAGGCAGAAGCCGACCGAATGGCGGCAAGGGTTGCCGGAGGGGGATTCGAATCGGTCGCGATCGGGTTTCTACATTCGTATGCGAACGAATCCCACGAGATCATGATGGAGCGGGCGTTGAAAAAGGCAGCGCCGCGGATGTCGGTTTCCCGGTCGTCGGCGGTGTCGCCGCAAATGCGAGAGCTGCCCAGATTCAATACTGTCGTCGCCAACGCTTACGTTAGGCCCAGGATTGCGGAATACCTCGAGGAGCTATCGCAACTCTTTCGCAATGCCGGCGTAAAAGCCCCGATACTGATTATTCATTCCGGCGGCGGCCTTATCAGCCTCCGAACGGCGGCGAGAAACCCGGTGCGCCTGCTAGAGTCCGGACCGGCGGGCGGCGCAATATTCGCAGCGGGGCTTGCCAGGGCGCACGGCATCGGCGGGGCCGTTAGTTTCGACATGGGAGGAACGACTGCCAAGATCTGCCTCGTTGAAAACGGCGCTCCCAAAACCGCTGCCACTTTCGAGGTCGCCAGAACCTATCGATTTAAAAGAGGCTCCGGCATGGTCATCTCCGCGCCGGTCGTGGAAATGGTCGAAATCGGCGCGGGCGGAGGATCGGTCGCGACGGTGGATTCGATAGGACGCATGAAAGTTGGGCCGCGTTCCGCCGGTTCCGAACCGGGTCCCGCCTGCTATATGCGCGGCGGCACCGAGCCTACCGTCACCGATGCCAATCTAGTTCTGGGCAAGCTCGACCCGAATGGCTTTTCCGGCGGAGCGATTCCGCTCGACACGAAGCTTTCCATTGAAGCCATTGAAACGCGTCTCGGGAGCACTTCCGGATTGACCGTTCAGGAGGCCGCCTTCGCGGTTTCGGAAATGGTGGACGAGAACATGTCGAATGCCGCGCGCGCCCACGCGATCGAGAACGGCAGGGATTTAAGCATATTCACGATAATCGCATTCGGCGGCGGCGCGCCGCTGCATGCGTGCCGGCTTGCGGAAAAGCTTGGAATCTCACGGATTATCGTACCGCCGGGAGCCGGGGTCGGTTCGGCGATCGGGTTCCTTCGCGCGCCATTCAGCTACGAGGCGGCGCGCGGCCAGTTCCAGCGAATGGACGATTTCAATCCCGGCGCAGTTAACGCGGCGCTCGAATCGATGGAATCGGAGGCTCGCTCATTCGTCGAAGAAGGAGCAGGCGACACCCGAACCTTTACGCGCCTTGTCGCCCATATGCGGTATTCGGGCCAGGGATGGGAAATACCGGTGCGCCTGGGTTTCAGAAAATTCGAAGATGCGCACCGATCTGCGATTATTGAAGCCTTCGAGAAATCGTATTCGGAACTATTCGGGCGTACAATCGAGAACCTTCCGGTTGAAATCACCAATTGGTCGCTAACCGTTTCAACGGACATCCCGCCCGTCGACAGGGTAAGGCGGCGCGCGAAGACCATGCGGATTGCAGCCGCCGGCAAGCGGGACATAAGGGAAGCTGCGGGGCGCCGAAGCGTGTCCGCGTCGGAATTCCACCGGCGCGACTTGGCGCCGGGGCATTTGATCGACGGCCCGGCGATTATCGTAGAAGACGAAACGTCGACGATTGTAACGTCCGCATTCGCAGCCGAAATCCAGGAGGATGCTTCCATTCTGATCGAGCGCAAGGACGCGAGCAAATGAATCCGACCGCGATCGACTTTCAAATCATGTGGAATCGCCTCATCGCCGTGGTTGAAGAGCAAGCCGCGACTCTCGTTCGGACTGCTTTTTCGACGAGCGTCCGAGAAGCGGGCGACCTTTCCGCGGGGATGTTCGACCGCAAGTGCCGAATGCTGGCTCAGGCCGTTACGGGAACGCCCGGGCATGTAAACGCAATGGCTGAAAGCGTCGCGCACTTCGAACGCGAGATAGGGCCGCGAAACATTTTCGACGGCGATGTCTACATTACGAACGACCCGTGGATGGGAACCGGGCATCTACACGATGTGACAATGGTTACTCCCGTATTCTGGAATGGCGGCCACATAGGCTTTTTCGCGTGCACGGCGCATGTTGTCGACATCGGCGGACGCGGTTTCGGGCCCGACGCTCACGAGGTCTTCGAAGAAGGGCTGCAAATTCCAATTTGCAAGTTCGCCGAAAGAGGATCGGTAGACTCCCTGCTCTTGAAGATGGTTCGCGCGAATGTCCGCACTCCGAACCAGACGGTCGGCGACATGTATTCCCTTGCCGCTTGCAATGAGGCGGGCGCGCGCCGGCTAAAGGAAATGCTGAACGAGTTCGAGATCAGCGATATCTCGGACCTCGCCGACTACATTGTCGAGGCAAGTCGGATCGCCACTCTCGACGCCATATCGAAAGTGCCGGACGGAACATACCGAAACAGGATGCGCGTCGACGGCTACGACCGTCCGGTGGAAATGGAAATCCGAATCGACGTGGAGGGCGAAGAGCTGTCGGCCGATTTTTCCGGCACTAGCGGCACGAGCTCCCTCGGAGTGAACGTCCCGGAGGTCTACACGCGCGCCTACGCTTGCTACGCTCTAAAATGCGCCATAGCCCCCGACGTACCGAATAATGCCGGCGCACTCGCTCCTTTCAGGATAACGGCGCCGGAGGGCTGCATTCTAGCCGCGAAGCGGCCCGCGCCGGTTTCGATTCGTCATGTTCTCGGCCATTTCATCCCTGATGTCGTTCTTGGCGCGCTTTATTTCGCCCTTCCGGGCAAAGTTCCGGCGGAGGGGGCCTCCGCGCTCTGGAATATCCAGATGTCGGCTAGAGCTGCGGATCCGGACAGCAAGCTTCCCGCGCGCGAAATCCTGATGTTCAATTCTGGCGGAACCGGCGCGAGGCCGGATTCGGACGGTCTTTCGGCAACGGCTTTTCCTTCCGGCGTCTCGACGATGAGCGTTGAGGCTACGGAGCAGGTCGGACCTATTACAGTATGGCGGAAAGAACTTCGGCAGGATTCCGGCGGGGCCGGAGAACATCGCGGCGGCCTCGGCCAGATTGTCGAAATCGAACCGCGGAACGGGTACGAGTTCTGGTTCAACGCGATGTTCGATCGCGTCGACAACCCGGCTAGAGGCAGAGACGGAGGCGAGCCGGGCCGCGCGGGAGTCGTTGAATTGGCGGACGGAACGAAGCTTCGTTCCAAGGGACGGCAACTCGTGAAAAACGGTCAGAGGCTACGGCTGTCCCTGCCCGGCGGAGGCGGACTCGGGTCTCCCGGCAATCGCGATCCGGCTGCGATCAATCACGATGTGGACGGCGAATACATTTCTTTGGAAGAAGCCAAGCGAGGCTATGGATTCAAACCCTGAGGAGGAAAAAATGAACGATCTACCCGTTGCATTGGTAACCGGCGGCGCCCAGGGCATCGGCTTCGCCTGCGCCGAAGCGCTTAGCGAAGACGGACATTCGCTGATTCTCGCCGACATCAACGGCGACGGCGCCGCCGAAGCAGCCGAAAAACTTGGCGGATCCGCAGTCGGCTACGTCTGCGACATGGGCGACCCGTCCGCCGTGCAGGAGCTGTTCGAGAAAGTCGAGGCTAGCCGCGGCCCGGTTGGGACGCTTGTCAACAACGCGGGAATCGCTCTCCCGGGAGAGTTTCTCGACTACGATCTAGACTCGTTCCGGAGAGTCCTGGATGTCAATCTTGTCGGCGTGTTCGCCGCTACGCAAATTGCCGCGAGGGCCATGATTCGGCACGGGATCGAGGGATCGATCATAAACATGTCCTCAGTCAACGCCCAAGTCGCGATACCCTCCATCCCTGCCTATTGCGCTTCGAAAGGCGGCGTAGCTCAAATCACGAAAGCATCCGCGCTTGCTCTCGCCCCCCACAACATCCGGGTGAATGCCGTGGGTCCGGGGGCAATCGATACGGAAATGATGGCGGGCATAAACGACCATCCGGACGCGATAGAGAGGCTCCTTTCCCGAACCCCGCTTGGGCGAGCCGGATTGCCGCGCGAAGTCGGCGAAGTCGTCGCATTCCTTGCGTCTAGCAAGGCAAGCTACATTACGGGGGAAACAATCTTTATTGATGGCGGCAGGCTTGCATTGAACTACACCTGCTAAAACCGCGCGGTTCCAGCGCCCGCCTCCCATTCGGGAAGAAATTCGCGCATGGGCTCGACGGCCGGTCGTCGCGCAACCTGCGATAAATCCGCATTCGGCAGCTCCGCGCCGCCGGGCATCGCTTAGCCGGGATCCACGACGCCGAATCGCGCGGCACGCCAATTCTGAGCCGAAATTTATTGCAGGCGATCGAATGCGTGAAATCCCGAATCGCAAATTTTTCGGTTCGGAATCGCAGCGGTTCCTTGACCGAATCCGAAGTTTCCATTATTGGCCAATTCCGTTCGGCGGAGTAGCTCAGTCGGTTAGAGCAGCGGAATCATAATCCGCGTGTCGGGGGTTCAAGTCCCTCCTCCGCTACCACCCACTCGAACCCGCCCCGGAATTCGCCGTCTGCTTGCGCCCTGCGCGATCTCGGAGTTCGAGGACCGCTCGCCGCATTCCTTTCCGAGACCGAGGCCACTTGCGGAGCTTCAAAGAAAAGCCGCTTCGAATCCGGCGCCATTGCGCCATGGCGCGGCGCGAATTATGATCAAGAAAAATTCCGCGGACTGCCGACACCATGAAATACGTCGAACAAGCCAATTCCTGGGAAGCGCGGGCGATTCGAAATACGCTATTCCCGTTCACGGATCTGGAAATCCTTTCCCGGCGAGGCGCCGCGGTCCTGGAGAGAGGCGAAGGCCCCTACGTATTCGACGTTCACGGCCGGAAATTTCTCGACGCGAATTCGGGCCTTTGGAACATGGTTGCCGGGTTCGGGAATTCCGCGCTTGCCGAAGCGGCGACGCGCCAGTTCGAACGGTTGCCGGGATACCATTCGTTTTTCGGCCGGATACCCGACCAGGCCGTCGCGCTCGGCGAAAAGCTGATCGAAGTTTCTCCATTCGAGGCGGGGAAGGTGTTCCTCTGCAGTTCCGGTTCGGAAGCCAACGACACGATGGTCAAAATCCTCTGGCTAGCGAACGGGTTCGAAGGTTTTCCGCATCGTCGAAAAATTTTGACTCGATCCGGCGGCTATCATGGCGTTACCGCTGTCGCCGCCTCGATGACCGGCAAGCCGTACAACCGGCATTTCGGCTTGCCGCTCGACGGATTCATTCATCTCTCGTGCCCGCACTACTGGCGGTTCGCCGAGCCGGGCGAGTCGGAGCGCGAATTCTCGCGGCGGCTTGCCGACGAATTGAAAGACGTTATTCGACGGGAGGGCGCCGAAACAATCGCCGGATTTTTTGCGGAACCCGTTCTAGGCGCGGGCGGAGTAATTCCTCCGCCCGAAGGGTATTTCAAGCTTGTCGCGGCTATTCTGTCGGAATTCGAAATTCCGCTAATCGCGGATGAAGTCATTTGCGGCTTCGGGAGAACCGGACGCATCTGGGGATGCGAATCCTACGGATTTAAGCCGGACGCAATCATTTCGTCCAAAAATCTAACCTGCGGCTACTTTCCGCTCGCGGCTGTGATCCTTGGCGATAGCCTTGCGAACCGGGTTCAGGCCGCGAGCGAAGGCAGCGACGAATTTCCGCATGGATTCACTGCATCCGGCCATCCCGTGGGATGCGCCGTTGCGCTCGAGGCGATCGACTTGATCCTTAACGGCGGGCTCCTAAGCAACGTTAAACGCCTTTCGCCGCAATTCAATCAAAGGATGCATGAATTTGCGGCGCATCGCCATGTCGGTGAAGTTCGCGTCGCCGGGTTCATGGGCGCTCTGGAACTCGTTGCGGACAAGGAGACCAGGGAAAGTTTTCCGAGCGAGTTGAAAATCTCCGAGCGCATAGCCGGCGCCTGCGAAGACCGCGGCCTTATTTGCCGGCCCCTGGGCGATTCCGTTATATTGTGCCCGCCTTTCATACTCTCGGATTTGCAGCTGGATGAGCTCTTCGACAAACTGTCGCTTGGAATCGAAGACGCCTTGTCGGGAATTCAGACTTAACTGCCGCTCGCGCAACTTTTTCAAGGCTTCAAAGTATTCGGCGCGACCCGGTTTCCGGCACTCGGCAGAGCCATTGATATCCTGCTTCCCTTATTCGCCATCTTGCGAAGCCCAAAAATATCTGAAGCTTAAATTCGAACGGCAAATCCTATTGGCTTGGATAAAAAGGCTGACTCTGAAGCGAGCGAGTCGCCCGGCTAAAGGAAAGCGGGCGAGTCGGCGGTTACTTATAAACGCGCGACTTTGGCGAGTTCCTGCGCTTTCGGCCCGCCATCGACGGGATGCTCCCTATCGACTGGATTTTCTTGCAAACAATGTCACTTTATCGGCGCAAATACGATTCCGGTATAAATGCGCGCCATTGCAATATTTTATAGCTACACGAACTCGAAAGCCGCGGATTGCTAGTGTTGCGGAATGACTTTAAGTGCAAGTCGACGAAGCTTCGAAGGCAGAGAATTGAATTGAAATGCGCTTCGACCGAAATCTCGGGCATGTTGAAGTGGAAAATTTGCCTCTTGAGGTCATTCGCGATTCTAATCGCGTCGTCGACCGCAGCGATTTCAGAAAGCAGCCTGGTCCTGGAAAAGCTGGACGGTTCGGCGAACTATGTACAGTCGGAGGTATGGCACGGGCGGTTTACGGCCTTGAACGGCCAAGCGTTCGACGTAAGCGAATTCTATAAGCCCGAATATCCGAATTTCCATCTTGAAGGAATACTTTCGTATCCGATAGCCAACCGAGGGGATGTCATCATCCCCTTCCTATTCGATGCGGGCTATAAGAGCGCGCTGTTCGTCGCCGGCCCCCTTCTTTCGCTAGGAATTGGCTATACCCGCAATTTCGGGAATTTCGGATTCTACTTCGGCAGCCACCACGTTCTGAAAATCGGCGGCAAAATTTCGGAAAAGCCCTGCATCGACAAGTTCAACCGTGAATTTCATTGCGGCACGGGCCTGGCTTGGGTCGATGCGGTCGGCGGCGGCATTTTAAAGAAAAGCGAAATTCGAGATTTCATAGAATTCAGAATCGCCTATAGGTTTTAGCCGCCGCCCTTTTTCGCCGATTCCTCGATTCGCTCGATGACGAATCCTTCCAAGCAATTCAGCTCGCCAGAGCAAACGTTCTCAAGCGATTCTCGCGTCAGTGGGGAATTTCTGCCGCCGTAGGGCGGCATCGGAACGACAGCACTTGGATTAGGCGACGAGCTGCCGTTTCCGCACCGCGGATCATCTCCGTTTTCGATATCGCTTCGGCATCCGCGATACAGAGCATTCTCGGCCTCCGTATTCAGGTTTGCACCCGAGTCCTTGCCGGGCGGGATGTGACCGCATCCGGCCGCGAGAATTCCCAGAAAAGCTATCCAGGCGAAGGCTTTCATTTCGGTCTAAGCGATCCTTGCGGACTCAGCGCATTGAGCAGATCCAGCCTTCCATGGCCGAACTTGCTGTCCACCCCTTCAGGTCCCAGGTCTTCCGCGGTCTGAAGCAACACTTGCTTTAGGTCGGCGCCGTTTAAGTTCGGAAACTTATGCCTCAGCAACGCGGCGGCGCCTGAAACTCTCGGCGCGGCGAACGACGTTCCGGCGGCATCGCCAATAGCCAGAACATCGTCATGCGCGACAATGAAGCTGCTCGCCAATTGTCCCGCTTCGAGACTGTATTCGGCGAGTTCCTCGCTATCTTCGTCCTCGAGCGCTCCAACCCAGATCAATTGATTTACGCCCGTGTAGTCGCGTTCATTGAGCTCGATCTCGACAGCACCGAAAAAATTGCAGTAGTCGACTGTTCGAGGCTTGCAAACCCTACCGGAATTCCCCGCGGCGTATATCCACAGCACGTTTTCGCGATCATCGTCGGCATCGTCGTCGGTCAAAGATTCTTGAATTAGCTGCTCCGCGAAATCGGAAGCGAGTTGATCGAAATCTTCGAGTTCAGATGGAGTGACGTTACCGTCGGAATCACGAGTGAATCTGAATATTCCCCAAGAATTGTTAATAATGTCGAAGCCGCTTTCTTCAAACTTTCTGCCTGCTTCATACTGGTTGAAAATGGCGCTTCTCCTAGGATATTCATCCAATCTTTCAAAACCGAGCTCGGCTTCCGGCGCGACCGAATGGATCACGACGGAAACCCAATCGCCGTGAGAATCTATTGTATTGTTTGAATTGAAATAGTCCAAAATTCCAACCTTGACGCCCTTACCGGTCCATCCCAGCTCCCATGCCTTGTCCGCTCGAGTGTCGTACGCGGCTACAGGCAAATACTCGATTTCCGAATTCAGTTCCTGATTCGCCGCGCTCACGTCGGCGAATTTTTCTTCGTCTGGAGAATAATACGGCAGCCCTTCGAATACGCCTCCGAAGAGCGCCTTTCGCGCGGCCTCTTCCGTAGACGGCGTTCCAAGGCTTAGATCGTAGCCCGCGACCATCGGCGCCGAAGGCGCATTCATTACCGGCGCCGGGCCGGACCCGCCTCCGCCGCACGCCGAAACCGAAGCGGCGGCAAGCACAACGAGCGACCGACCTGTAAATTGGATTGTGGTTTTCATATTTCACACTCTAGCGTTGGAATCCAAGACAGTCAGTTGAACTAACCGCGCCTCATCTCGGCCGTCTTTAAAGCAACCGTTTAAACGGGAACTATTGATTGACAATTCCGTCGTGTCAATAACGCTTTACCCGCGACCACTCCGAAAAAATCAGGAGGCGCGGGGTGAAAGGGAAGTCGCCGTTCGCGGCGGCCCTGGAGACGACAGAGGATTGGCTTCCGCACAGGATCAAGCTCCAGGTTGTGGCCGGCTTCCGCCTGAAGGCGATCGAGAACCGGTGCCGCCGGAGCGTCGCCCCGTTAAGCAGGGTCTACAGCGACGGTCCGCC
This sequence comes from Albidovulum sp. bin36, assembly GCA_002238565.1. Classification (GTDB taxonomy): domain Bacteria; phylum Pseudomonadota; class Alphaproteobacteria; order Rhodobacterales; family Rhodobacteraceae; genus JAPPFL01. Next base: position 38,467 of record MPMP01000008.1, on the reverse strand, counting down.
ATGCTTCGGCGCGGTCGCCACCGCCGGCTGCCTGCGCGTCCCGGTCGTTACCGGCGGCGGGAAGGCTTCCGTTCGCGTCAAGGAATTCGTCTGGCCGAACACCGTCATCGGCAATGCCGATGCGGCGCTTCGGAGCACCTGCCACTCCATGAAGGGCAAGCGGCGCGCTACAGCCGCTAAATCCGATGCGCCTCGGCGGCACCGGCCCGTTAATTCACTCCTGAAGAACGCGAATCCACCCGAACGCGATCGAGGGCGCACTCCCGGGCGCCGTTTCAGCGGTTCCGGTCTCGAAAAAGCATTCCGTACTAGGCTATCCAGGAATTCAGGCGGCGAATCCGCGAGCGGCGCGGCCAAAATTCGGCATACGCGGAATTGTAATCAGGAATAATTTTGGGTTTTCCCGCGAGGTAGAAGGCAAATTGAAAGAATCATTGCGAATATTGGAAACAGAACTTCAACTTCGGTAGCTTTGTCAGCTCCGTAGCTTTCAATCGCCGGATTCCCGGTATTGCGTCGGACGGCATGCAATAGTCGAAATCCAGTTCAGGTCGCGGAGCAAGCCAGCTGGCGCTGCTTCGTTTCCATTGCACGAATTCGTACGCCCGGCGAGATAGCAGAATCATTTCGCATTGAATTGCACTTCGAAACAATTTTTGGGCAGTTGGCCCGATGCCGACTTTTCCCGGTTTCCTCGGATCAAGGCTTTCAGATAAAGCACTTTGCCGGCGGCTTGTATAACTGAGGGCGCGGATCAAAATTCGTGGCGGTTACTTGAACAGGCTGGATTTTGGCCATTCCCGGCACTTCTGCGCAGTCATCGACATCAGCCGCCTGAGCAATGCGCCGGGCAGAAATCAACGCCAGATCTTCCGCTCTCCATTTCCAGAACGCGGAATCCAGCCGCTTTTTCCAGCCTAGTTGATTCGGACTCTCCGAACTTGGCGAAAGATGGGATCATTGGACGAGGATGCCGGTCGCGCGTTCAATAGGAAAAAGCGCCAGCAGACACGCCTTGAACGCACTTTCAATCGATAACTGCGATCGCGTCTATTTCAACAAGAAAATCCGGATCGGCCAAGCCGCTCACGACGACTCCCGTGCTGCAGTGCATAACCTCGTCAAACCACCGATTGATCGATTCGTACACGGCGGGGCGATACGAGATGTCGGTTACGTAGACGGTCAATTTGCATACGTCGGACAGTTCGCCGCCGGCCTCTTTCATCCAGCGCTCGATATTCCTGCACGCCTGGTCCGCCTGCAGCCCAGGGTCTCCCTTTCCCACAAGCCTGCCGTCATCATCCACGCCGACCTGACCCTGCATAAACACGAAATCGCCGCTTGCGCGAATTGCTTTTGAATAAGTCGCCTTCGCATGGTAGCGAGTTTCATATGGGTGGATGTGCCGCTTCGCCATGCTTTCCCTCGCGCAAGACCGTGTCAGCTGCCGCTCCTCACAGCAAGATGAGCAGTTTCTGCGACCGGCGTCAGGGCTTTGCCCTCTTCGATCCAGGACACGACATTCGAAGCGGCCAAGTCCGCCATGGCTCGACGGGTCGCGACCGACGCGGACCCGACATGCGGCAGCAGGCACGCGTTGGTCAATGAAAAAAGCTTCGGATTTATATCCGGCTCGCGATCGTAAACATCGAGGCCCGCCGCCATTATCGCGCCGGTAGAAAGAGCCGCAATCAATGCGGACTCATCCAGGACTGTTCCCCGGCCAATGTTGACGAACACTCCATTCGGACCGAGGGCCGTCAAGACTTCGGCATTGACGGCATGTCGAGTAGCGTCGCCCCCGGGAGCCGCCGCTATCAAAGTGTCGACCGAATGGGCTAGATCAACCAGGCGCTCGAAATGCGGATAATTTACATCGGCCTGCCTGGAGCGCCCGCAGTAGCTTACGGGAATCCCGAATGCGGTTAACCTAGTCGCAACGGCCTTGCCGATTCGTCCCAAGCCGAAAATTCCGGCCTTTCTTCCCCTAAGCGTACCGGGCGTAAGCGGATAATCCCCTTCATTCCGCCATTTGCCCGCGCGCATGTAGGCCTCGGCGCGAGGATACTCCCGCACCGCGTTCAGGAGCAGCGCCATTGCCGTATCGGCCGTTTCGTCGGACAATACTCCCGGCGTGTTCGTTACAACGATTCCTCGCTCCGCCGCGTATGCGACATCTACATTTTCGTAGCCGACGCCGAATTGAGCAATGATCTCGAGACTTGGGTAATTGTCGATCTCCGCTGCAGACGCGCCGTTTCCGATCAATGCGCGCAGTGATGCCACCGATTCCGGACAGCTGGCAGCTTCGGAATGGTTCATTTCGAAAACTTCGAACTTGTTCGAGAATTTTCTTTCAAGCCACCTGGCATCCACAATCTTACCGGTTACAGCTACTCTCTCTAGCGATTTGTCGGGCATTGGATTTCTCGAGTTTTCAATGAATCCTCTTACTATTGTTCCAGGCCGGTGGGGTAAAGAGAATTCGGAACACTGGCAATCAGGCGAATCGCCCGCATAGCGAAATCGTCGCGCGCTCCGAACCAAGCAATGGCAGCCATAGATCCACTCGCGAATTCGAGAGCCGTTCCTAAGCGTCGCGGCTCCAGGCTCTCCGGGACGATGCATTGCACGCGGCTTGAATGGATTCGGCTCGAAATTCCGGATTTGCGCAATTCTTTTTTCGAATCCGCCTATAGACCGACGACTAGCTCGCCGTTCTCCTCCGCAGCGCGCGAACAGCAAAGTATTACTTTTTCCTTGCGCTCCTTTTTGGATAGAACGTAGTCCCGATGATCGACCTCGCCGTCTATTAGCGGTGTCGCGCAGACGCCGCAAATTCCGTCGGAACATTTCGTTTCCACAAATATCCCGCGCTCCGCCAGCGCTTCCACGGCGGAATGCTCGGCGGGCACTTCGACTTCCATTCCGGTTGAAGCCAGACGAAGCTTGAAAGGCCATCGCTCCTTTTCGGGAAGTTCGGGAACCGAGAAATACTCCCTTAGGCAAGCGTCCTCCGGCCAGCCAGCCGCCTCCGCGGCATCGAAGACCGCGTCCATGTAGCCGCTGCCCCCGCAAGCGTAAATCTTGAATCCAGGCTGATAGCTCGGGACGATATCCGCAAGCCGGGGCCGTCCGCCCTGGGACGAGAAATGGAACGCGACACGGTCCGACCACGGCGAGTTTCGCAATTCATCGACGAAGCCGCACGAATCCGCGGAACGCGCGCTGTAGTGAAGTTCGAAGGGCCTGCGGATTCTGTGAAGCCTGTAGGCCATGGAGATCAGCGGAGTTACGCCTATGCCGCCGGCCATTAGAAGTGAAAAACTGGCGCTTTCGTCGAGCGGGAATTGGTTTCTCGGCCTGGACACGAATGTTTTTCGACCTTCCCGGAAAATCCTGAACATCAATTCGGAACCGCCCCTGCCCAAAGATTCCTGCTGCACGCCGAGCACGTATTTGGATCGATCCTCCGGGTCGCCCGCCAGCGAAAACTGTCGCTGGTACTCGGGCGCGACGACCACATCGACATGGGCGCCCGCCTCGAAGCGAGGCAGAGACTCGCCGTGCTTTCCCGAAAGCTCGAAACGCGCGATTCCGTTCGCTTGATCCTCGCGCTTGGCGACGACCACCGGAACGACCGGCGGCGGTCCGCGCAGCGGTTTCGGAGCGGGAGCCAAATCCTCGGATTCGCCGCGGCGGAGACGGTCCAGATACTCTTCGGGCGCCAGCAGCCTTTTGTATCGCTCTATCCCTTCTTCACGATCCAGAGGATGCGCGAGCGGGTACGGGGGCGGCATCGTGTCGGCAGGGTAAACCGCCAGCGTTTGGTCTTCGTATTTAAGGTCCAGGCTTGTTTGCAGTCCGCGCTCGTTCGTAGACTTCGCCTTGACATAGGCCCCTTTTTGCCGGTCGAGCTCGATATCCCACCACCATTTCTTTATGGGATTTATTGATCCCCTTCCCAGCCGGTCGTCGAGTTTCGCGAGCGTTTTGGCAGTTCGCGGCACGTTGCTCGCCAGCCATCGGAACGGCGCTTCGGCAAACAGGCCTTCAAGGTTCCACGGGCAGGTTTTCATGCAGCGGCCGCACATGCCGCCCGCCGAGTTCGTTAGCCGGTACCGGGTGCATTTCTCGGCGTCCGATTTCCAGATCTCATAGCCGTTGTACATCAGCTTGGGACCTGCGGTGATCGCTCCCGACGGACATTCCCGCGCGCATTTGTTGCAGGATTCGCAAAATTTCTGGAGGCCGAAATCGATTGGCTTGTCGTGGCTCATGGGCATCGATGTCGTTACCGTACCGGCCTTGAGCCTCGGGCCTAGATAGGGATTGAGGATAACTTCGCCTATTCTGCTAACCTCCCCGAGCCCGGACAGAAGCAATAGCGGCGGCTGAAGCACTTCGCTGTCGAGAACCGAATGCACGCGCGCCGAGAATCCCTTCCGGCGAATCTGCTCGGCCACTACGCCTCCGACGAGCGAAAACCTCAAATAGGCTCGCATCGACTGGGCGACCGATATCCAATCGTCGCCGGAAGCGCCTTCCATTGTGTCGAATCCCTGGTCGAACAGCATCGAAATCGCATTTTCGTGGTAGGGAGACAGCGGATTTCCGCCCGAATCATGGGAATAGTAGGCCCATTCGGGCGCTCGGGAGAGACCAACGGCGTCGGTGGTCAAATAATAGGAAGCACCCTTGATGTTGTCGGCGTTGCGCGCCGGGTCGGCGGAATCTTCGGCTGGCGGATTCCGGGCGTCGCCGAATTGAAGCAGGAGGAGAGCGCCGAGGGCGCGCCTTGCGCAGGCTCCAATCGGACTTTTCATGACGTAGTGCCCGCCCTTCGCGGCATCCTGAACCGCGGGGCCCATGTCGCCGAATAGAGCTCTTGCGAAAAAATCCGCGCGCTTGGGAAACCTCGGCACTCTCTCTTCGTCGATAAAGGTCGTCGGGCTATCGACGCGCCTCTGGTTTTCGAACGGGTGCGGACCCAGCCTGAATTCGCGCTTGGCGAACGGTATCTCGGTAGCGGCCCGCTTGCCAAGTCCGCGGCCAAGCCACCAATCCGGACCGTGGCTGCGTAAGCCATCGCGCCCCGCATTCCTCGCCAGCGGCCTGTCCGGCTCCAATTCGAGGTCTGTCGTTACGGCGGCGAGCCCGAAGCCCTGACGCGCAAATGCGTTGCAAAGCCGTCCGCGCACCATGCCGCACAAGCCCGCCGACACGCTTAGCTTGTACAAGTCGACATCCGAAGTCGACATCGAGTGAGCTCGCGCTTCGTATCCCAGCATCCTGATGTAGTTGGCGATGACAACCGCCGTGTTGGAGGCCAGCAGCGACGCCCTCTCGAGCTGAGTGCCGCGGAACCACTCGGTGCCCGGTTCGCCTTCGGCGGGTTCGCGCGCGAATTCGACAAGAAAAACCAGAGCATGGCCGTGGTGAGGGACCGGGTTCGGAGTATTTCGCGAGGCCGCGAGAATATCGGCGTAAATGGCATCCACGCCAGCGGCGTAGCTAGTCGGCTGCCCGGCCTCCAATTCCCTTCTGATTCCCTCGATATCCGGGTTTCGCCGCGGCTCGTTCAAGAAATGGCTCGGCGCTAGGCGCGAAACTCCCGCCATTGAGCAATCGAAGTAATACCCCGCGGCCTTTAGGTGCCTTGATCTCTCCGACGGGTCGTCGGGAATATCGGCCTTTCCGTGCGCGACGGCACCGTCGCGCACGGTATCCATCATCGCGGCGTAGCGTCCCATTGCATGCGCAAGCGAATCGGGATGGTCGGGCGCGTAGTTGGGCAGCGGAGTATCCGGAATTCCCGACAAGTCCAAATCCGAGCTGGCGCGGGCAAGCTTTTCCAGTGGATACGGGCCAAGGTGGAAGGCCCGATTCTTGCTAGAAAAAAGCTCCATCGATCAATCCTTGCGGCACCCCTTGGCGGCTAGCCTATGCTTTATCCAAACTGAATGGTATTGGCCAGCAAAACCAAAGATAGGCGAATGAGACCGGCCGGTTCTCGGTCCATATTGCCAGCGAATCGCCGCCGCGCAAAAAAGCCGCGCGACTTTATTCCGGGTCGGACCGCGGCGAGCAAAGCCCGATGCGCGCGCCCGGGAGCAGCGTTAGCCGGCGCCGAATCCGCGGCGCGCAATCTAGTTCCGCTCGATCGATTCGAACTGCGCATCGAAATTCTATTCGCCGAAACCATCGGCGCCCCTCCTCCGGAAAAATTCGAAGAAAACCCGGCCGACCGCGAATCTCGAAATGCCCGGAGCGGAACAATCGTTCTACCGCCGTCGAAATTTCCGAGGGCCTGTCGCAGCGAGATGAACATTTTCAGACATCCTGACCTCGCGGATTGATTTCTAGTTGTCCGAAAGCGGATTTTTCTAGCAATAGAAGGGCGAATTGCGGATTTGAGGCGTGGCGGGAGCATCGGAATACGGCAATATAATATGAACCTGCAATTAGCGCGGCGAAGCCCATGAACATTCTCCCCATTCACCCTCCGGATACCGTCCGCATCGTCAATTCCTCCTTCTCCTTCGCCTTCGCGGACGGCCGGACCGTGTAATTCTCCAACCTCGAGCCCCGACTTTCACGACGAGAGCGACCGCGGCGCGATGCTTTTGCGGGTCGCCAAGTTCGCCGAGAGCGGCGTTCGGCGCGGGGCTCTTCAGGCCGCGTTCGGCATCGGCCGGTCGACCCTGTAGCGGGCGGCGAACAAGCTCAGGGCGATCGGGGCCGCGGCTGCCCGGGAGCGGGACCGAACCGGGAAAAAAGGGTTCATGGCAGTTGGCAGGCGAAAAACCCGAAGTCAGGACACCTGAATTTGGAATCGCGGTCCGAAGTACGGTTGCGCTCGCCGCCTTGCCGACCGATTTGCGGATTGCCGCGGACCGCGGCGCACTGAAAATTCCTTTGCCTCCCTGATCGCGCAGATTCCAGTCGGCCCCAATATTGGCCTTGGAGTCCATTGCCGGTTGCAGCCATAGGCGAGAGCATGTCCGACCTGAATTTCGAAAGGCGCGCATCAATGCCGGATATTGTCCGCCAAAATTTGGATAATACGAATGTTTCAGCCTCGGTTGCCTAAAATGACAATTCAAGTTAGTTTGCGCGCTCGGATGTCGTGCGAACTTTAGATTCATTGCACAGACTAATGAAAGTTATCCAAAGGAGGAATCATGCAATTTATTGGGTTATTAAAACTCTTCGGCTTGATTGGATCGAAGATTAGACAAGCTCTTCTCGCTGCTTCAGCATTGGGGCTCGCGATCGCCTGCGCGTCTGCAGTTTCGGCACAGGGGATCACTATAGGGCTGATACCGAAATTTACCAGCGATCCGTACTTTGTTGCCGCCAATCAAGGCGCGCAGGAAGCTGCGGCGGAACTGGGAGTTACAGTTGAGTTCAACGGTCCGGTCGGCGCGGATGTCACCGAACAGGCGAACATTATTGATCGGTTCGTTCGAAGACGGTTCGACGTTATCGCGGTTTCTGCAAACGACCCGGATGCGCTGGCGCCTGCAATGAAGAGAGCTCAGGATGCCGGGATCGTAACGATGACCTGGGATGCTGATGTCAATCCCGACGCGCGGTCCTTGTTCCTGAACCAGGCCACTTTCGAAGGAATGGGACGAACCTTCGTCGAAATGATGGTTCGCTCCGCCGGAACCACCGAGGGAGACTTCCTGATTGTAACGGCCGTCCTGACTGCGCCGAACCAGAACCGCTGGATAAAGGAACTCAAGGAATATGCCGCCGCGAATTATCCCGGCATGAATTTCATGGCGACCCTGCCCGGCGATGAAGACCTCGAGAAGAGCAAGAACGTCACTCTCAACTACCTTCAAGGCAATCCCGACACGACTGGCGTTTTCACCGTAACCGGTATCGCCACGCCCGGAGTAATTGAAGCTGTCAAGCAGCTTGGACTGGAAGGCAAGGTCGCGGTTACGGGTCTTGGCGTTCCCAGCCTTATCCGCCCGTACCTCAAGGACGGTTCGCTGACGGAAGCTGCGCTTTGGAGCCCGATCGACATAGGCTACGGAGCAATCTACATTGCACAGGCGCTGCACGACGGCACCGTGAAACGAGGAGACGCGTCCATGCCGGCCGGCAGACTCGGGGATTTACAGTTCATCGGCGAGGACACCATCCTGCTAGGTGACCCATTTATCTTCACGGCCGAAAACGTAGACGATTTCGATTTTTAGCAAATGTAGCTGCGGGGCTTAGGTGCCCCGCAGCAACCCGTCCGCAGCGGCACTGCCCGTCAGCAGCAGTGCGTTCGAATGGATGAACAGGATTTCGCACTCATCCAAACGGTGCACCTATGACTCAAAAAATTTCCAGTGACCGGATTCGAATTGAGTTCGGCCGCAAGCTGCGTCTGGGGTTTGTAGGAGGCGGCCGCGACTCGGTAATCGGCGGCACTCATTTGGCCGCCTCGCGAGTGGATGGGTTCTACGAACTGACCGCAGGAGTATTTTCTGTGGATCATGCCGTTTCCCGAGCCACCGCAGACGCCGAGTTCGTTGCCTCCGACCGCGTGTATTCGGACTTCAATGATATGGCTCGCGTCGAATCGGAACGAGATGACGGAATCGACGTAGTGACCATAGCGGCGCCTCCGAATCTGCATTTTCCTATTGCCAAGTCGTTCCTGGAATGCGGCATCGACGTGATCTGCGAAAAACCGATGACGCGCAGTTTATCCGAAGCAGAGGAACTTGATCGGCTGGTGCTGGCGAATGACCGCTTGTTCTGCCTCACTCACTGCTACACCGGCTACCCCATGGTCCGACATGCGCGAGAAATGATTAGGAACGGAGAATTGGGAACGATAAGGATCGCTGAAGGAGAATTGGCCGCAGGCGATCCCGGCGTCAGCTTCGAACCGGAAGATCCCGATGATCGCCATTGGAGATTCCGCCGGGATACGATGGGGGAGGGAGCGATCTTGGGAGAAGTTTCTTCTCACGCGCACCACTTGCTGACTTACGTTGTCGGCGATGATGCAAGCGAAGTATCCGCCGAATTAAATACATTCGTTGAAAGACGGGAAGTATTCGATAACTCCTACGTCATGCTCAGATTTGAAAACGGCGCCCGTGGCCGGGTCTGGGGAAGCTATGTTGCAGCCGGGAATGATCACGGCCTGTGGTTCAGAATCTTTGGAGACAAAGGGAATCTCACGTGGGTGCAGGAAGATCCTGAAGTTCTCTGGTTCAAGCCAATTGGGAAGGCGGCCATACGAATTGCCAAGGGATACGGCCAGCTTTCGGGCGCGGCCGATCGCGCGTCGCGTCTCAGGCCGGGGCACCCCGAAGGCTACATTTTGGCATTTGGCAATCTCTATTCCGATTTCGCCTGCGCCGTAGCGGCTAGAAAACTCGGGAAGCCCTACCATCATTTTCTGGATCTTCTGCCGAATACGTTGGACGGCTTGCGCACGATGGCTCATATCGAGGCCGCGGTCGAGTCAAACAGCCGAAACGGCGAATGGGTGCATGTGGCGCCGATTCGAAAGGCGCAGCGCCGAGACGCTGAAGAATGAAATTTTGCGTATTTGGCGCCGGAAGAATGGGATCGATTCATGCCGGCAACGTAGCCGCCCGCGAAGGCGCGGAACTTGCCTACGTCGTGGATCCGAACCTGGAGCTGGCGCGCCGATTGGCGGACCGGCTGAACGCTACCCCGCTTGTAAGCGGCGCGGATGCCCTTGAGGACAGATCGGTCGATGCCGTTATAATTGCATCTGCAACCGAAACTCATGCGGAATTGATCGTCGAATCCGCCAAGGCGGAGAAAGCAATCCTCTGCGAAAAGCCGATTGATCTGGATATGGGCCGCGTTAGGAAATGCGAAGACGTACTCGACAAATGCCCTGTTCCTCTCATGATAGGGTTCCAAAGACGGTTCGACGCATCTCTAAGAGCCGTAAAGGGTTTCGTCGGCGGAGGCGAAATCGGACAAATAGAAACAATCGCGATTGTCAGCAGAGATCCGTCGCCGCCTCCAGGCTCCTACATTGCCGTATCCGGCGGCCAGTTTCACGACCAGATGATCCATGATTTTGATATGGCGCTCTGGATGTCCGGCGAAGCGGGAAAGATCGATGTGTTTTCGATGGGGAGCAATTTGGTAGATCCGGAAATCGGCCGTCTGGGCGATACCGATACGGCGCACGTATTGATGCGCTTCGAATCGGGCGCGTTTTGCAGGATAGACTGCAGTCGCAGAACCACATACGGCTATGATCAACGCGTCGAAGTATTCGGGTCCAAGGGCATGGTTTCGTCGACCAATCATCACATGACTGGCGTGGAGACGTGGACTTGCGAGGGTACTGCTACAAGAAGCTTGTTGAAACAGGATTTCCTAGCACGATACCTACCGGCGTACGCAGCGGAACTCGATGAGTTTATTGCCGCGGTTGAGCTTGGACGGCCGGTTCAACCGGATTTCAGGTGCGGTCGCAGGGCGCTGCAGCTAGCGGATGCCGCGCGGCGGTCGCACGAGACGGGCGAGCGGGTTGAAGTCGACGCAAATTAGTCGCGCGCCTAGGATACGGCCGCGCATGGCCGTCCCCTCGTCGGCCGGCAATGCCATTGCCCGCGGAGATTTCTCGAACAATCATCGCGCCGATGCGCAGCAGCGGCGCTTGTCCGCTCACAGGCGCGATATGCCAGAATCGCGAATGCGCGCAACCGATTCCTTGCGCGCGGAAGGCGTGAAGCCGAGGACCGGTCAACGCTATTTCCGAAACTTCTGGATATTCTCGTTCAGGAAGACGCCTAGAATCAGGGCGCAGCCGATGATCGTGAGGCCGATATCTCCTCTTACGCCGGCGAAGCTAAGGCCATCCTGCAGATACGAAAGTATCAGCAGGCCCATGACCGTTCCCCAGATAGTGCCGGATCCGCCGAGTATCCTCGCACCGCCCAGAACCACAATCGCAATGGCGACAAGTTCCAATCCAAATCCTGCATTCCCGCGAGCGCTGAAGATGCGCGACGTATGGACCAGGCCGGCCAACCCGACCATGAGTCCCATGATTGCGTAGACGGCAACCGTAACTTTTTGAGTTGCAACCCCTGAAAATCGGCTTGCGGTAGCGTTGTGGCCTATCGCATATACATATCTCCCGAATGGCGTCTTGGAAAGCAGTAGCCAGAAGATCACGGCGCATATGACGAGCACGACGAGTTGCGCCGGAACCATCCCGCCGAATTTGTATTGGCCGAAGACCGAAAACCATTGCGGAAAATTGGAAACGGCATCGGCATCGGACACGGCAAAGGCAATGCCGCGAAACAAGGCGAAGGTGCCAAGCGTTACCACGAGCGGATGAAGGCGAAAGTAGGTGGTTACCAAGCCGTTAAGCGTTCCCCCGGCGACGCCTACGATTACTCCAAGTAAGGAAGCCGCTCCTAAGGGCAGCCCTGCCTGATAGGAAAACCCGATCGTAACCGAGACCAGGGCCAGCAGCGCGCCGACGGACAGGTCGATCCCGCCCGTAATAATAATCAAAGTCATCGCCAAGGAAATGAAACCTACTTCGACGAATGCTCTGGTCGCATCCAGAAGGCCCCAGACGCTGAAGTAGCCTGGAACGAGAACGCTTGTAAGAATGATCTGGAAAATGAAGATTATCGCCAGAACAGTCGTCCGCCCGAGTTTGCCGAACGGATTGCCCCAGGATGCGCCCGTCCAAGCCTTCTCGGAACGGTTTTCAGTCATATCTTCTTCTCCAAGTATCTTTGGCGAATGCCTTCGGAAGAGACCGAAAGAAGTATCAAGACGCCCAATACGAACAGTTCCATTGTTCCCGGAACCCTATTGAGAGTCATTGCGTTCAAAATGACGCCAACAAGAAGGGCTCCGACGATCGGAGAGAATACGGAGCCTCGTCCGCCTCGAATGCTCGTACCTCCCAGCACCACCGCGGTAATTACCCTTAATTCGAACGACGTCCCCGCAGTTGCCTGCAATTGGCCGATTTGCCCCAGAAATCCCGCGGCGGCAAGTCCGCACGCCGCTCCCGACAATACGAAAGCAATCAGGCGAGTACGGTTGACAGGAAGACCGAGGGTGGTCGCGCCACTCTCGTTGCCTCCGACGGCGTAGATGTTTCTCCCCCAAGCGGTGTTCGTACTTACCCAGTAGAAGCCTACCGCTAAAACGACAAGGAGGAGCACCGATACCGGTATGCCGGCGACATCCGACAACCCAAGGACTCTCGATGTTTTGGGCACATTGAGCACCTGCGCCCCGGCAAGAAGAAGAATTAAGCCGCGGTAGACGAAAAGAGCGCCGAGAGTCGTAATAATCGAAGGCACTTTTCCGTAGGTCGACAGCACTCCGTTCAAGAGCCCGATGGCTGTTCCGACCGCCAACGTGGCAAAAAGCGGCAGCAAGTTGCCGCCGAACATCATCGCGAGGTTTCCATAAATGAATGCGCAGACAGCCAGAACAGACCCCACGGAAACGTCGATTTCTGCGGACAATATGACCTGATTGACGGCTAGGCCGACGATGGCGATAATCACGCCTTGTTCGAGTATTCCGATAAAGTTGTTGACCGAGAAAAAGCCCTTCGTCGTCACGGAGAATACGGCGAGCAGCAAAATCAGAAACAGAAGAGCCGGAGTCTCGGGCCGCGCTAGCAATGTGTTGGATAAAATAGAACGTCCATGCCTATCTTTCGGGCTGCGGGCGTCAACTCCGTCTCCCTGGTCGCTAGGCATGGGAATCCACCGTAACTCCGGCTGCGGCCGAACCAATCACATCCGGCGAGAAGTCCTTTCGATCAAATGACCGAACAAGACGTCCCTCGCGCATCACCAGCGTTCGGTCGCACATGGCAAGAATCTCGTTCAGTTCCGAAGAAATCATCAAGACTGCGTGCCCCTGCTTCGCCAGTCCGTCAATAATGCGATAGATTTCGGACTTTGCGCCGATGTCCACTCCCCGCGTCGGTTCGTCGAGTATCAGGATTTTCGGGTTTCGCGCCAGAGCCTTGGCGACAACGACCTTCTGCTGGTTGCCTCCGGAAAGAGCCGAGACAGGATCATCCAGTCCGGCGCCGACGATTGTTACCTCTTTGGCGGCGTTTTCGGCGAACTTGTCCTCGGCCGACGTGTCGATGAAGATGCTTCGCATGAATTTCAGCAAGCTGGAAAACGTAACATTGTGCTTGACGGAAAATGGCAGGATCAGTCCGAGAGTCCTGCGTTCCTCGGGAACCATGCCTATTCCATGGCGAAAGGCTCCCTGCACGCTCGAAATGTTGGAAATTTCTCCGTTTAGCCTCACCGTTCCCGCGGTTCGGTCTCTCAGCCCGAACAGCGTTTCGGCGATTTCCGATCTGCCCGCGCCAATCAAGCCCGATATTCCTAGAATCTCGCCTTCGTGCAGCCGAAATGAAACGTCTTGGAATGCGCTGCCCGAACCCAGTCCCTCGACTTCCAGCACTACGTCGCCGATTTCATGAGGATGCCTCACAAACAGTTGCTCAACGGGGCGGCCAACCATCTTTCTGACAAGGCCGGACACCGTTTCGTCGCTTGTAGGACGGTCCGAGATCATCCTTCCGTCTCTCAGCACGACAGCCCGATCACAGACTTCGAAAACCTCGTCGAGCCTGTGAGTGATATAAAGCACCGCCACGTTGCTTCTCTTGAGAGAGCGGACAACCGAAAACAAATTAAACACTTCCCGTTCCGTAAGAGACGCGGTCGGCTCGTCCATTATGATAACCCGCGCATTGGCATTTAGCGCTCGTGCCACTTCAACGAGCTTTCCGTTTGCCGCCGAAAGGAGTTTTGCCGGAGTATTGACATCGACAAACAGTCCCAGCCGATGCAACAGTTCGCGGGCTCTCTTCTCCATCGCGCCGGCATCGAATGCTCCGAACCAGCGTCGCGGACGTTCGAGACCCATCCAAATGTTTTCTACGACCGAGAGCTCGGGAAACAGATCCAGCTCCTGCGGAATCATTACGATTCCAGCATTCTCTCCGTCGCTGGGGCCCCTGAATTCGACAGGTTTTCCATCGAATTCGACATGCCCTTCGCTAGGCGAATAAAGGCCGTAAAGGCACTTTGAAACAGTGCTCTTCCCGGCGCCGTTCTCTCCGACGACGGCAACCACTTCGCCCGTGAACAACTCTAGATCTATTCCTTGGCAGGCCTGAATGTTGCCGAAGCGCTTTGAAACGTTGCGCAATGCGCACAACAATTGACGGCGCGAAGTAGAACTCACTTCCTGCATGTTGCGAGCTCCGCGCAACTGGCCGTCATTCCGACGCCGACGGTGCTCCGCCCTGTTCCATAACCGGTCCGAAAAGCTGCATCGCGCGTATAATGCTCAAGCATCGGCAATGGAATCTCCGACCGGATTGTCATCGACAGCTCCGACAACAGTTTGGTCAAAATCCACTATCGAACCGGTCATAATCCCGGATTCGTCGGACAGCAGGAACGCCAACGCCCTTGCAATATCCTCCGGTAGAAGCAAGCGTCCAAATGGCTGAGCTGCAGAAGCTGATTCGAGCCAGTTCTCCCCATAGCCGTGGTAATTCGCCTGCAGATCGTGTTCAGTCGGCGTAGCGGTCCAGCCGATGTTGAGAGCGTTGACCCGAATCTTGTCCCAGCGCAAGGAATTGGCCAGATTCTTGGTCAATGTGAGCAGGGCGGCCTTCGCGGCGCTGTAGGCGGTAATGTAAGGTTGGCCTCCGTACGCGGCAACAGACCCAATGTTGGCAATCGTCCCGCCTCTTCCATGCCTGCGGATGTTGGGCACGACTCTCTGCGTAAGGAGAAACGGCGCTCGTACATTGACGTTGAAGAGATAATCCCAGAGATCGGGCGTGGTGCTTTCAAGTGTTCCCCGGGTCGTGCAGCCGCAGCAGTTCACGAGGCAGCCGAGGTCGCCGAACGCTTCTTCGGCGCGATCTATTACGGCGAAACAGTCTTCGGGAAGCGACAAGTCGGCTTGCACGAATAATGCCTCTGATCCCAGCTCCCTGATTTCTTCGGCAACCGAATTTCCGTTATCAGCCGATCGCCCGCAAATCGCAACGGCCCTCGCTCCCCTTTCGGCCAGCAATTTGGCGGTTGCGCGGCCAACGCCCTGCGTTCCGCCCGTTACAACGATTGCCTTATTGTCGAATCTCAAATCCACCGCTCCTTCCACCGCCTCGAGTTCGCGGATCATCAATTGGCGACCCAATTGAAAACAACTTAATCAGTTCATTTGAATCTAGTCAACAGATTACCGGTCTCGCTGAATACATGGGTTGGGAACCACTTTATCCAACAACCGAAGTATTGGCGCGCCGGGAAGCCTTCTTTCTCGGTCGCGCCGGTCGGTTTGCCCTTCCCTCGATGTTGCCTTGCGCGCCAGCGAGCAAAAAAAAGGCGGCGGCGGAAAACGGGGGAAGCAAAAGCAGATGCATGAAAGATACTGACCGGTTAACAATCATCGCACGCAGTGCCAGCGGTCGGTCTCGACGATCGAATTAAACTGGGACTCCGAGGCTCCAGCAGCAGCGGCTAGTCGATCCGACGCGCCTCCAATTGGCTGAAGGTCAATAGTATAGGCGCTGCTTGCTCCTTCCTGCTTCGCGCTCGGCGACAAGCGACTTGGTTTTTGGATCATTCGTCACTTCGGCGCCTACGACTTCCCACCACACGCCGGAATCCGGCGGAAATCTGTATTTCTCCGTCGGAACGACGATCATGCATGAAACGGTTTCATCGCGAGCTTCTCTCAAGGCCCGACGAATGTCGTCTTCGCTTTCGGCCAGCCAAGCTCTCAGCCCGATGCTCTCAGCATTTTTTACATAGTCCACATCGATGAATTGACCCTTGTCCAGAAGGTTCGTTTCGGGGTCTCGAATCTTGAACTCGTTGCCAAGTGAATGGCCCACCAGAGCCTTTTGATGCCCGTGGATAGACTGGTACCCGTTGTTCACGTTGAGAATGATCGTGATCTTTACTCTCTCCTGCATCGCAGTGACTAGTTCCATCGGGTGCATCTGGTAGTTTCCGTCGCCCATGAGAATTAGCACCTCCCCGTCGGGATCGGACAAGCGTACGCCTATGCTTGCCGGAATGTCGTATCCCATGCAGGAGTTGCCGAATTCGATGTGAACGTTTTTTCCGCCGGTTGCGTCGAATAGCTTCGTC
This sequence comes from Albidovulum sp. bin36, assembly GCA_002238565.1. Taxonomy (GTDB): domain Bacteria; phylum Pseudomonadota; class Alphaproteobacteria; order Rhodobacterales; family Rhodobacteraceae; genus JAPPFL01. The sequence goes on along the minus strand of MPMP01000008.1, from coordinate 22,268 downwards.
AGGTCGGCCGGTATAGTCCCGGCGGCGGCAACCAACGTGTCTCCGCTTCGCATTTCCTGGTTCAGGATGCCGACAAGCTGCCCTTGGCTAACCTTTTCATTGTGGCGCTGAACGAATACTTTTGAATTCTTAACCTGTTCCCATTCAGCGCGAAGATTCTTTGCCCGGGCGACCCACTCCGGATTTGCCTTAACTTTCAGCGCATGCGCCGCTTCCGCAAGCGCATCCAAGGCCAGCTTGGCATCCGCAGTGATCGGCAGCGCGCCTAACTTGTATGCATCGCGGCTGTTGACATTCACTGAAACGAAGCGGACATTCGGGTTCTGAAACGCTGAATTGGAGCCTGTTGTGAAATCCTTAAGCCTCGTTCCTATGCAAAAAATGAGATCTGCTTCTTCTGCAATTCTTGCCGCCGCCGGCGTGCCCAAATGACCCGTGCCTCCTAGAAGAATGTCCGACCCGTCTCGCAACGCTCCGCGACCCGCATGAGTTTCTCCGACAGGTATGCCGAATTTTCCGGAAAACTTGGCTAGTTCCCGCCAAGCTTCAGAATAGTGGACGCCGCCGCCCGCGATGATGAATGGTCGCTCGGCATTCCGGAGAGCGGCAGCGGCCTCCCTGATTCCGTCCGGGCTAGGCATTGGACGTTCGATTTTCCAGACGCGCCTTTCAAAGAACTTGGAAGGATAATCGAAAGCATAGCCCTGAATGTCCTGCGGAAGAGCAATTGTAACCGCGCCCGTTTCCGATGGGCTCGTCAAGACGCGCATGGCCTCGGGCAGCGACGTCAGGATTTGCTCCGGCCTCGTAACCCGATCGAAGAACCGGCTGACTATGCGGAACGTGTCCGTGACCGACATATCGTCCGAAGTCAGGTGCTCGATATCCTGGAGGACAACTCCGCCGAAGCGGGATGCATAGTAGTCTGATGGAAGCAATAGCACCGGAATGCGGCAAATAGTTGCCGTCGCCGCGCCGGTGATCATGTTGGTTGCCCCCGGTCCAATTGATGTCGTGCATGCCATCGTGGATTTGCGTCTCATACTCCTCGCGAACCCGGTAGATGCATGAACCATAGATTGTTCGTTGGCTGGCTGATAGTAGGGAAGTTCCTGTCCGTATTCGACCAATGCCTGGCTCAATCCAGACACGTTGCCATGCCCGAATATGCCCCAAATACCCCGAATTAGCCTTTGCTGCTCACCGTCAAATTCGCTGAACTGAACCTGGAGATATTTGACGATCGCTTGAGAAAGCGTCAAACGCTCCGTTCTTTCCGCAGAGTAGAATTTCATGAATTCGCCCTTTTTTTGAGTGCCTGCCGGTCAGCGACAAGTAACTGTAATGAAGATAGCTCACTGCTTGTTTGTCGGTCGAGCCTTCAAGTATCCGGCTGAATATTACAGTCGCGTATTATCGAAATGCAACAACGCATGCCGGATGGTTAGACGGTTGTCCTTGAGAATGAATACAGCCTGCTGCAAATGACAATCAATGGCACCCCCCTCCCCCCCGCAAACCAAGGCAACCGCTCTTCCTAAGCTGGCTGACTTTTTCGTAGGTCACCTTGCAATTCGTTGATGCGTAACGAGTTATTCGGAGGGCCAATTCCACACTGTTCCTACGCTTTCGAAAATAAAGTGAATTCCGGTCGGCGAGCCAAGGAGTTGCTAGAGGAACTCAGCCAAACCCGAACGGTCTTCCCCGGAACTGGCCTGCGAATGGTCTACGAACTGCCCGGGAGCGGTACCGAACCGGGAAAAAAGGCTTCATGACAGTTGACAGGCGAAAAACGCGAAGCCAGGACATCTGAATTTAATTCAAGAAATTCCGCCGCGTCGCGCGGGCGTCGCCCTGGTTCACGGCCGAATCGTAACGGACCGGCCGAAAAGGATTTCCGTCCACCAGCCATTCTTTCCCAATCGATTCGAAGCCTCCGCGAAGCTGATTCAATTGGGCGACGCCTCGACGCGCGTAAGGCAAGCGAACATCAATCAGCGGAGGAGACCCCCGCTTCCTCGAATGTCGACATTCCGCGATGAAGCTCGACCGCGCTGCGTAGAAGACCAATTGCCAGAGCCGCGCCCGAAGCCTCTCCCAGTCGCATGCCCAAGTCCAATAGCGGCGACATGCCCATCTCGCTCAATAGCTTTCCGTGAGAGGATTCCTTTGAAAGATGCCCCGCGACCGCGTGATCCAGTAGCGACGCGTCGACGGCATGCAATACCGAGGCGGCGGCCGTGCAAACAAATCCGTCGAGAATCACAGGTATTCCTAGAACGCGCGCTCGCGCAATGGCGCCCGCCATTGCCGCGATTTCTCGCCCACCCAGGCAGCGAAGTATTTCCAGCGGGTTCGAAAGCGACGTCTTGTTGGCTCCGACCGCTTGTTCCACGATTCGAGACTTGTATTTGAGCCGCGCGCCGGAGACTCCCGTACCGGCCCCTGTCCAGTCGCCAGCCGACCCTCCGAATAGAGCCAGCGCGATCGCCGATGCCGATGTCGTATTACCGATTCCCATTTCGCCGACAACCAGAAGATCCACGCAATCCGAAACCGAGCGCCATCCGCAGCAGAGCGCCTCGACCGCCTCGTTCTCGTTCATCGCCGGGCCTTCCGCGATGTCCCGCGTCGGCCGATCAAGACTCAATACGTGAACGCGAAGCTCCGCCTGAGCCGTTCTTGCCAGCTGATTTATAGCGGCGCCGCCTGATTCGAAATTCGCTACCATTTGCGCGGTGACCTGTGCGGGATAGGCCGAAACGCCGCGCGCCGCCACGCCGTGATTCGCCGCGAAGACCACGATTCGGGGCGATAGGAGCTCGGGAGCGGCTAATCCTTTCCAGCTTGCGAACCAGACGGCAAGTTCCTCCAAACGTCCTAGTGACCCCGCCGGCTTGGTTAGCCGGCTGTTCCGTTCAAGAGCTTCATCGCGAGCGCGCCTGCTCGCGCTCGGAGGATTTTCGATTGCCTTAGCGAATTTTTCCAGCGAATCGAACGGTTGCGCTTCAGCCTCCAAGACCGACCTCATCATTTGAATTGCAGCAAACTCGAATTTAGCAGACAAATAAAATCTAGCTATGGAATAAATTCACCATGCCCGATGAAAATTCCGACGGCGAATGGCGGCCTCGGCCGGGCGACCTAGCGGCGGCGCTCGGGTTTCTTACACGCTTCCCGGTCGCGGGGAGCTTCGGTCGATTCTCTCCGGACAGCGCCTGGGCCTGGCCATTCATCGGCGCGCTCCTGGGCGCCGCTGCGGCGGCCGTCGTCGAAATTTCGCTATTTCTCGGAATGTCGGGGTTCTTGGCATCCGCGATGGCGCTGGCGTTTCTCGTAGCCGCCACAGGCGCGCTCCACGAAGACGGCCTTGCGGACACTGCGGACGGGCTGTGGGGCGGAAGTTCCAAGGACTCGCGTTTGAAAATCATGCGCGACAGTCGAATCGGGGCGTTTGGCGTCGTCGCGATCGGGTTGTTTTTTCTTGGCCGATGGTCGGGTATCGCGGAGCTGGCCGAATCAAATCGAGCGGTTGCCGCGCTTATTTCGGCGTGCGCCGTTTCGAGAGCCGCGATGGCGGCGGCGATGCATCTAGTGCCGCCCGCGAGAACCGACGGGCTTTCCGCGAGCGTCGGCCGGCCCGGGCGCGGTTCGATCATATGCGGCATCGCCGCTGCCGCGGCTGTTTCGGCGGCATGCGTCGGCTGGGTTTCCATACCGCTGATAGTCGTAGCGGGAGCAGCCGTCGCGCCGGTCTGCTGGCTGGCCCTTAAACGCATCGGCGGGCAAACCGGCGACGTGCTGGGCGCCGCGCAGCAATGCGCCGAAATCGCCGCTTTGGTTTTCCTTGCCGCGGCTCTATGACTATTCGGCCCTAACCTGCGCCTAGACGATCAAGAACGGCTTGAACGGCCGTCCAGAACTTCGCCGACGCGCTTCAGGGCGACGGATAAATCCACGCCCTCCACGGCAGCGATTTCACGCGAAAGCCGATCAACGGCGGATTCATATAGCTGGCGCTCCGAGAAGGATTGCTCCCTTTGATCGTCGCTACGGTGCAAATCGCGAACAACTTCCGCTATGTTCTGAAGCAGGCCGGAGTTGATTTTTTGATCGTACTCCTGCGCTCTTCGCGACCACATCGCGCGCTTGACCTGCGCCCGGCCCTTCAAGGTTTCCAGTGCCTTGGCAATCTCTTCGGCCGTAGCGAGCCCGCGCACGCCGGTTTCGCGCGCCTTTGCCGTCGGCACGCGGAGAGTGAGCTTCTCCTTGGCGATTGAAATAACGTAGAGCTCGTGCTCCTCGTCGCCTATCATCATGTTTTCCACGGCCACGATTTTGCCGACACCGTGCGACGGATATACGACATGCTGGTTGACCCGGAATTTGGAAATTCTCTTCCGACTAGCCATGTTTTTTCAGTTCCCGTTACTCTTGCGGCCTGTCACCTGCCGGCGCTCGCGCTCGCCGCGCCGAATTCAGCAATTCCGCAGACTCCGTTCCGCTTTCGCCGCATTCGCGATTCGATGGCAATCAGCCGCCCTCGCCCGGCCGTTCGGAAAAATACTTCTCCAATTTGCCTTCCTCGAACTCGTGGCTCTCCGCGTTCGGCGGCGCATCCTTTTTCGTTATAATTACCGGCCAAAGTTCGGAGAATTTCCGATTGAACTCCACCCAGCCCTCCATGTCCGGTTCGGTATCCGGCCTGATCGCGTCCACCGGGCATTCAGGTTCGCAGACCCCGCAGTCGATGCATTCGTCCGGATGGATGACCAGCATGTTTTCGCCTTCGTAGAAGCAATCTACGGGGCATACCTCGACGCAGTCGGTGTATTTGCATGCAATGCAGCTATCAATAACGACGTAGGTCATGCGATATCGGAAATCCCGGAGGAAAGCGCGTTGCAGTGTAGATATTTACTCGCCGCGACGCATTCAAGACGGCGACCATGCATAGTCGCACAAGTTTTTGGCCGATTCAAATCGCTTGCGACCGAACTGCGCGTCGCCAGATCGAACAGGCCGACAGAAGGCTTCTGAAGGGCGAGGCGATCCCGCACGACGAGAAGGTGTTCTCGGTGTTCGAGGAGCACACGCGATGGATATCCAAGGGGAAGGCGGGGCTCCCGGTCGAGCTCGGGGTGCCTCTGTGCATCGTCGAGGACCAGCGCCAGTTCATCCTCGACCACCGAATCATGTGGAAGGGCGGCGACGTCGACGTCGCGGCGCCGCTGCTTGAATCCTGCCTGAAGGCGTATCCCGACATCGCCGTCTGCAGCTTCGACCGCGGCTTTCACAGCCCGGAGAACCAGAAGCGCCTGGGCAAGCTTCTGGAGACGGCGGCGCTTCCGAAAAAGGGGCGTCCGAGCGCCGCGGAGCGGCGTCGGCGCCATCCGGCGGTCGAATCGGCGATCAACAATCTTGAGCAGCGCGGCCTGGACCGGGTTCGGACGCGGGGCGCCGCCGGCTTCGAGCGAACGGTCGGCCTGTCCATCCTGGCGGCGAACCTGCACCGGATCGGCCTGATCGCGCAAAGGCGGGAGCGCGAGCGCCTCGAGCGCCTTCGCAAGCGCGGGATCCGGCTCGCCGCCTGACCCGAAGCCCCCCTGATCATCGCGGTGCCGACCCCGGAACAGCGACGGGGCGGCGGCCTATTGCCCGGACTGCGGATTTCCGGCCCGCCAGGCCGCGAAGCGGCGAAAACCGCCACAATATCGCCGAAAAAGCCGTCGAAGGAAATCCAACTGAATTAGTCAGGATTAAATTTGCAAGCTTCGGCAGAAAAAAAGTGGGGGGTTTCGGCCAAGCACGAATTATGAACTTGCTGTCAGACTTCGGAGCGAATCTCCTCTGCCCTTATGAATGGACCTGTGAGTAAGGCGGTGCCGTGAAACCTGAAAGCACCTCGGGAGGATACGCGTAATCCGCTGCGGTCCGTACCCTTCTAAGCGGAAATGGCGAGCGGCGACCGTATGGAGATTTAACAAATTAATGCCGATGACCGAGGCAGATGATGCACTGGCATGATTCGTTGGTAAAGTGTCTAACTCCTACGACACGATCAAATTGACGGTCTGCACGAGCGTAGACTTTGGCAAACAGGTGTTCCTCGTCATTTTCTACATAGCGCCGTAGCGAATAGCTGCACAAGTCGGCAATTTGCACCATGCTCGTGAGTTTGCTGTCAACGAACAGAGGCGTTTCAATTATCCTCTGTATGTCAATCCACAAGGTGCCACGCTCGTGAAAAGTGCGCATCATTCGGGTATGTTTTCGAGCAACAGTTTGGTTGTTATCATGAACTAGAAGGCCGAAAGCTCGTTGGCCATTGGGCCCATCAATATTTTGAAGGTAGCGTTCGAAGCGAGAAATGAGCTGTTCAAAGGCCTGTTCGTCCAACGATAGACGGGCAATCTGCGGGTTAAAGTGTACCTTGTCAATACATTCGGCAAATAGACGAGCAAAACCAAAGCCAGAAACACAATCGGCAACATCATTGATGAAGCGTTGCCGTTCGGATAGGGTGAGATGAATGTAAGGCTCGGTCTGCGCGTAATTCTTTTTGCTTTGCCTGTAGGCTTTATGTCGATTTTGTCTTTGGAGGTCGAGCAAATGAGTTGTCCGCGCACTGGTAACAGCAGCGCGGCGTTGATCGCGGGAAAGCCGCTCGAAATCGGCTATGCGTGATTGCTCCAAGTATTTCCGCAGGAGCCATGCAGTATGGATCTCGGCTTCCTGAAGGCTGTATTTGACCTTAATGTTACTAATTGCGCTGTCAGCTTGGCGCCAATGCCAAATCGGAATGGAGACGCCAGCGAGAACAAAATGTGACGTGTTGCCCGGAACATCGGGAGTGCCAGACTCGTCAACATAACAGAGATGCATAAGCCCACACTCCACAGACAGAGAAAAAAATGCGACTGGGCAGTTAGGGCCATGGGCCCTAAGGTTGAGGCGCTTGGCGACTCATCCCAGACGCTATGGCGAATCTAAAAGGATGATTTGGTGATGTCAAGCCAGATTCTACAGCTGTCAAGAGGCTTCCAAAATTGCGACCGAATAGCGCTCCCGGCTTTCACAGCTTATCCTTCAAAGACAGCAACGCGGCGAACGGGCTGTCCGGGTCGACTTCTATCTTTCGCGGACTCCCTTGGAAATTCTTTTTGCCGGGAGCCTTGTCGCGCTTTCGTTGTACAGTCTTGGAGTCTCCAATTTTCCTAGATCCGTTATGCGTCGGCTTTTTATCGCGCTTTTCGCGAGAATCGGGCGCGGCCTCCGAGGCGGACTGCGATTTTCGATTGGAAAGCCTTCTTTTCGAATCTCCGGCGGCTTCCCGGCGAGGCTGATACTTCCGCCTCGCTATTTTGGTAAATGTATAGAAAACAACCGTTTCCTCGTCGCTCTCCTCCGCACTTTCCTGGTCGGTTCCAGCAGAATCCCCTTTCGGCGCGCCATCAGCCGCGAGACTCTCGCTGCCGATGGCCGAATCCGGCACGGCGTTCCCGATTGCCTGACCGGGGTCCCCGACGGGCTCGGTCGATACTGGCTGCAACTCGGTCGGCGGCGCGGAATCGGCGCGCTTCGTTTCCTCCGCTTGCGGAACTTCCTCGGCTTTGGAGTATTCAGCGGCAGCCTCGGCGATCTCGGGCGCCTCGCTCGGCGGCGCGGAATTTCCGGAGGCCGGCTCCTTTTCCAGGCTTTCCGATTTCTGCGGATTGACCTTCGGCCTGGTTCCGCTCGTCGCCTGGAACCCGAGCCCGCGCATGAGGACGGCGAACTGCTCGAGATTCAGCCCCGAAATCGAGAGCATGTCCGGCGAAGCCTCGAAACCGGCGCGGATGTCCTTGGTACGAAGCAGGTCCGCTAGTCTTTCCAGCATGTCGACCCTTATCGCGAGGTCTCCGGCGCGATGGAATCCGCACATCGGATAATATCCTTCAGGCGCCGATTCCAGCGCCGGAATGGTGACGAGGCTCGGTGGCGGCGAAGGCGGAAATTCCCCGAGTCCTCGGGAAAGCGACCAGAGAAGTATTCTAAGGCGCGTCGGAGCGGGTTTCAGCAGCGATTGAAGAAAAATCGAGTACTGTCCGAATCTGACGCCGTGCGCGCGTAGCGGCTTGCGCGCGTCCTGGTCGAGCGCCTTGGCCTCCCCGGAGACGGCCCAGCGGTTGACGATCCCTAGATTCTCAATCAGCCGAAAAGCGAAGCCGCGGCCAAGGCCTTCGATGCTGCTGTCGTTTTTCAAAGCGAGTAAATGCTCGAAATTCGAAGCGATCTGGAAATCCACGAATACCTTTAGCCGCCGCTCGACCTTGCCTTTGACTTCTGCGCCCGCTTCCTCGTCAACGAACGCCTCGATCCTCGGCGACAGCATGTCCGCCCCCGCGACGAGCTTTCCGATAGCCGTATCGCCCCACATTAGGCCGCCCTGCTCGGTTATTCCGAGTTCGTTGTTCGGCGCGTTCGAAAATTTCTGGGCGCGTAGATTCAGCTCCGGCACCAGAGCCTGGGCGCTGGCCGACTTGATCGCTTTCGAAGCTTCCGGCGCCTCGCCCGCATCCGGGAAGAACCTGAAGCCGTCCAGGCGGCCCACGAACTGGTCCTCCACCGTAACGTCGCCCTTGCTGTTGACTTCCGCCACTAGCCTATCCTTTCTCTTCATGCCCTTGACTAGGGCGCTGGTCCGAAGATCGACGAACCTTTGGGTCAAGCGCAGGTGCAAGGCATCCGAAAGGCGATCTTCTATCGCACGCGTCCTTTCTCGCCAATAGGCGGCGTCTTCGAGCCAGTGCCCCCTCTGCGAAACAAATGTCCAGGTTCTGACATAGGCGATTCGCTTGGACAACGCGTCTACATCTCCGTCGACGCGATCGATTTTCCGCATTTGACCTTCGAGCCAGTCGTCGGGAATGAATCCATTCTGCACGAATTCGAAAATGCGCGAAACCAGTTCCGCGTGCTCGCTAGCCGAAACTTTTCGAAAATCCGGAATCTGGCAGACTTCCCAAAGCAGCTTCACATCCCGAGGACTGCAAATTCGCCGACGGATGCCCGGACTGCCCGCAAGTTCGCGAAGCGCTATCAAATCGTCGGCTTCCCGAGCCCGCGCGAACAACGGGTTGTCGCTCCCGACTTCCAAGGAGGCGATCAAGTTGTCCGTCGATCCGTATTCCAGGTCGGAATTTCGCCACTGAAGCCTACGTACCGGCGCGAAGCGGTTGTCCTGGATGCATTCGACTATCGCGGGATCCATATTCGGCGCGTCGGCCGTCGTGCCGAACGTGCCGGAGGACATGTATCGTCCCGCTCGACCGGCTATCTGGGCGAGCTCGCCGGGAAAAAGGGGTCGCATGCGCCGACCGTCGAATTTTGATAGCCCGGCGAACGCGACATGAACGATATCGAGATTCAAGCCCATGCCGATGGCGTCCGTCGCAACCAGGAAATCGACATCGCCGTTTTGGTAGATCTCGACCTGCGCATTCCGGGTCCGCGGACTGAGAGCGCCCATCACGACCGCCGCGCCGCCGCGCTGGCGTCGAATCAGCTCCGCGATCGAGTAGACGCTTTCGGCCGAAAAGCCGACGACCGCGGAACGAGACTGAAGCCTCGAGATTTTTCGATGGCCCGAATGCTGCAGCGTCGAGAATCGGTCCCGGCGCCTGAATTTAGTGCCGGGCACGACCTGGGCGATTACGCTCCGCATGGAATCGGAGCCAAGAAACAGCGTCTCCGAGAGGCCGCGCGCCCTTAGCAGCCTGTCGGTAAAGACGTGGCCTCGCTCGGCGTCGGAGCAGAGCTGTATTTCGTCGACGGCAAGGAATTCCACCCCCGTTCCCTGCGGCATCGCTTCCACGGTGCAGACCCAGTACTTGGCGTTCGGCGGGATTATTCTCTCCTCGCCGGTAACCAGCGCGGCGACCGACGGCCCCTGGATTTTGACGACGCGGTCATAGACTTCCCGCGCCAGGAGCCTTAGCGGCAACCCGATCATTCCCGTTCGATGGCCGAGCATGCGCTCGATCGCATACCAGGTCTTACCAGTATTTGTTGGCCCGGTTACGGTCGTAACCTGTCCGCGATTCGGCATTCCAAGATTTTCCGGGTAAGCCTAGTAGGTCAACTCGTCGAGCTTCCGTTTCAGCCTTTCGACCGAAATTTGCAATCCCTGGTTGTGCGGGTTCAGCCTTAGAGCGTGGCCGTAGGCCTCCGCCGCCCTCTCGGGCTCGTCCGACCGTTCAAATATCATGCCGAGTCCGGAAATGGCTCCGTAATGCCTCGGGTTGCGCGCCAAGGTCTGGAAAATGTCGGAAACCGACAGCGCGAACTCGCCCTTGTAGAAGTACGCGGTCGCCCTGGCATTCCATCCTTCGGCGAATTCGGGCGCGTGGTCGATCAGTGCGCTCAGATGTTCGATCGCTTCGTCGAATTCTCCCGTCTGCATCGCGCGCCGCCCTCGATATAGCAGCAAATTCATCGATGCCGAACCGGAATCCGACCATGCATCGAATATCTGCTGCTCCGCCAGCGCCGCGGCGGCGGAATCTTCTCCTTGCAGCTGCTCGAACAGCGCATCCAGATCCTGAATATCCTGCGACTGCGCCGGCGCGGAATTGGCAAGGAGCAACGCCAGCGCAATAGTTGCGGCAAAACGAAAAATAGGGCAGTTGGCTAGGGAAGTCATGGCCAGAGCAGTCCAGCGCTAGTTTGAGTGCCCGGCAAGTCTACGGTTTATTCTCCGCGGAGGCAAATAATGAGCGAATTTATGGAAAAGGCGGCAAGGGCGCTTTCGGACCGCCTGCGGGACGGCATCGAGGTTCGCGTTCAAATCAATGTCGAGGACCGCGGCTCGCTGCATATCGACGGCAGCGGAGTTCGAATCGGCGAAGGCGACGCCGACTGCGTGATTTCCGCGAGTTCGGAAACTTTCCTGCTGATTCTGAACGGAGGCCTTGATCCAATGAACGCGATGATGTCGGGCGACCTTTCGGTGCAGGGCGATCTTTCCGCCGCCGCCAGTCTTGCGCGGCTGCTCTAGGCCGGGCTTCCGGCCGGGAGCCTCGTTCGCCTTCCACGTCGGTCGCGCCGCATGTTCGAAGATTTCGCCGCATCCGGCGAGCCGGGCAACCGGTTCTCGCGGCCCGGGCAGGGCCGGCGGCGCAGACGGAGGGAGCCGGTCCGGAAGAATCGCGGTCGCCGCGCAGCCGAAGCGCCGCGTGCGCCGAGCCTCTTTCAGACGTCGCCTAGCTCCGCGAGAGCGAGCGCGTGCAGCGATTCCGTGGCGGCCGCTACAAGTCGCCCGCCGCCATGCGCCTCGCGTCCCTTCCAGTCCGTAACTATTCCTCCGGCGGCGCGAACCAGCGCGATCGGCGCATGCACGTCGAAGGGCTTCAAGCCTGCTTCGACGATCAAATCTATCTGCCCCGCGGCCAGCAGCGCGTAGGCGTAGCAGTCCAAGCCGTACCGCACCAGCAGCGCGCGGTCGGCCAGTCGCCGGAAAGCCAGGCATTCCGCCTCGGTGCCTATCGCCGGATAGGTAGTCGCAAGCGTCGCCTGCTCCAGGCATTTGCCCGATCTAGCCCGCAAATCCCGCCGGCCGAGCGGACCCTCCATCCAGCATTTTCCGAATCCGCCCGCAAACCTCTCCCCGATATACGGCTGATCTACGATGCCGAAAATTGGACCGGATTCACTGGAAACCGCAATCAAAACCCCCCAAGTCGGCGCTCCGCAAAGAAATCCCCGGGTTCCGTCGATCGGATCGAGGACCCAGGTCAGTCCGCTTGCGCTCGGAACAGGTTCGAATTCCTCGCCGAGTATCCCGTCGTCCGGCCTTCGATTTGAAAGGATGGCTCGCATGGATTTTTCGGCTTGCCGGTCCGCTTCGGTCACCGGATCCCAGGACGCCTCCGCCTTGTTGTCAACCGTCAGGGATTCCTGCCGGAAAAAAGGGAGGATGGACGTTCGGGCGGCATCGGCCAGTTCCAGAGCCACGCTTTCAAGCTCGGATGCGAGGACGGAATTCAAATTGACCGCGCCTTTCCAGTTCGCCGACATCTTCGGGCGCGAAAGACATTGAAATTTCGGCGAGGTCAATGCTCTCGCGCTGGATAATGCGCGGATTTGGCGGTAATTGCGATGCAAGGCGAAAATTAATCGGCATTTTTACGATGGCAAAGACTATGCGATCCATGCAGATCACCGAACTCGGCAGGCCTGCCGAAATGCGCGAATTGCCCGTTCCCGCGCCGGGCGATCGGGAAGTCCTGCTCAGGATTCTTGCCGTCGGCGCGAATTTCGCCGACCTGCTGATCGCGAAGGGCGCCTATCAGGTCAAGCCGGAGCCGCCGTTCGCGCTCGGCATGGAAGCTTGCGGAATCGTCGACAGGGTCGGCGCGGGCGTCGAAAATCTCAGTGTCGGCCAGCGAGTTGTCGCTTTCGGGTCGCATGGCGCTCTTTCGGAATTCGCCTGCTACCCGGAGTCCAGCTGCACGGCGATTCCCGATTCAATGGCCGCTCGGCACGCCGCGTGCTTTCAAATCGCCTACGGAACGTCGCATGTCGCGCTTGAGCACAGGGCGAGGCTTAAAAGCGGCGAACGGCTTCTCGTACTGGGCGCTGCGGGAGGCGTCGGCAGAACGGCGATCGAAATCGGTCGGCTTATGGGCGCGGAGGTCATAGCGGCGGCGCGGGGCGCCGAAAAGCTGGCCATAGCCGAACAGGCGGGAGCGCAGCACTTGCTGGACACTGCGACTGCGGATATCCGGGTCGAGGTCAAGCGCCTCGGAGGAGCCGACGTCGTATACGACCCGGTAGGGGGAGACCTGTTCAAGGCCGCTTTGCGAGCGGCCAATCCGGATGGACGGCTTATTCCCGTGGGATTCGCATCCGGAGAAATTCCCAATATCCCGGCCAACATCCTATTGGTCAAGAACCTGACCGTAATCGGCTTTTTCTGGGGCGGCTACTTCAATTACAAGCCGAGCATTCCTGCAGGCAGCATGCAGAAGCTCTTCGCATGGTACGAGGACGGGCAACTCAAGCCGCACATTTGCGCGGTTTTCGAATTCGAGAAGGCCAACCGGGCGTTCGAGAAGCTGGGCAACAGAACCGCCACGGGCCGAATAGTCATCGATGTCGGCGAGGCGAATTCATAAGCGATCTCGGGCGCCGATCCGGATTCGCCGAACTGATTCTAGGCGCGCGGGGCTTGAAACGCGCGTATTTGTTCACAATATATATAGTGAGTGAACAAAGCGGCGATTCGCCGGCTTCAACAACATGGAGGCATCGATGAACGAATTTACCACGGTTCGCCGGGGGATTGCGGGCGCACGGGGCGCGCAGGTCGACGCGGGACTGCGGGCGCATATGAACAAAGTCTACGGCTTGATGTCCGTAGCCATGGTTATTACCGGAGCGGTCGCCTATTTCGTAGGAACAAACGAGCAGCTATTGGCTGCGATATTCGGCACGCCGCTGAAATGGGTCGTGATGCTGGCACCGCTCGGAGTCATCTTCATGTTCGGCTCAATGGTCAATCGTTTGTCGGTCGCTGCAGCTCAGGCCGTATTCTGGGGTTTCTCCGCCCTAATGGGCTTGTCGATCTCCTACATATTTGCGGTTTACACCGGGTTTTCGATTGCTCAGACCTTCCTGGTAACGGCCATCGCCTTTGCCGGCCTCAGCCTTTTCGGCTATACGACGAAGAAAGATCTGAGCGGGATGGGCACCTTCCTCATGATGGGGCTGATCGGCCTGATCGTCGCGATGATCGTGAATATCTTTCTCGGGTCGCCCGCGATCATGTTCGCCATTTCTGTCATCGGCGTGCTGATTTTCGCCGGATTGACCGCCTACGATACCCAGAACATCAAGAACACCTATCTTCAGATGGCGACCGGGCACCGTTCCGACTGGCTCGAAAAAGCCGCGATCATGGGCGCGCTTTCGCTCTACCTGAACTTCCTGAACATGTTCATGCTCCTGCTGCACCTGTTCGGGAACAGGGAATAACGCGAATTCGCGTACCGAATGCCCGGGCGGCGCGACCCGCCCGGCCTTTGCAGGCAAGTCCTTGCATGCGAGCCGGAACGGAAAATTAACGGATTTCGAATTTCAAGCCGGCTCGCCCTATCGATTATTTGGAACGACGCCCGCGCATGCTGCCGGGCGACCGATTTCGATTTTCGGCTATTCATCCAATGAGGCCACCAGCAGGCAAGCGCCCAGAATCTTCCTAGTATCGTCGAATAGAGGCGGCTTTTCTCCGCGCCATCTGGAAAATAGCCTGTGAGGCGCGCTTGACCCGGCGCTCAGACAGTCTAGGCAGTCGCCTGTTTCCGCGATAAACCGGCCCAGTCTGACCGTCGCGTTGGACCGATAGGCGTCCCTGTGCCGAATTTCCATGCGCATGTGGAAAACCGAGCTCCTGGCCCTCGGCAGAATTTTCATGTCGTCCAGCGCTTCCGGCGCTCTTGCCCACAAGCTCCTCGCCGATGCGTACATTCTATCCGCGACAAGCGACGCCCCGAAGAGGCGAGCCGCGAACGCGACATTCGCCACGCTTGTGGCGATCCTCGGATCTCCGCTTGAAAATGCAATCGCCGCCAGCGCTCTCGCGGCGGCAAACCGAAAAGACGGGCTCAGCCTGCGACCGTTCGAAACAGCCCTGTTCGCGTTCTCCTGCAAGCGTTCCCAAACGAGGTCCCAGCGGCTCCAGCCGGAATACAGCGCTTCGCGCATTTCCTTGTCCGAATAGCTAAACACCCAGGTAGGCCGCCCGTACGTGATCGTCGTCAAGCAGCGCATCCGGATCGCCTTCCAAGGCAACGCGGCCGGTTTCCAATACGTACGCGTAGTCGGCAAGGCGCAGCGCCAGCTGGGCATTTTGCTCCACCAGCACGACCGGCACGCCGCCTGCGCAGATTTTCCTGATGATGACGGCGATTTCGTCGACCACGACCGGAGCCAGTCCCATTGAAGGCTCGTCCATGAGCAGCAGCTTCGGCTTGGCCATCAAGGCTCTGCCGATCGCCAGCATCTGCTGCTCGCCGCCGGAAAGCGTTTTGGCATTCTTGCCCAGTCTTTCCGACAAGCGCGGGAAGCTTTCGAACACGGAGCGCAGATCTGCCTCGGCCTGATCGAGATCCTTCCTGAGAAAGGCGCCCGTTCGCAGATTTTCCTCGACCGTGAGATCCGGAAAAACCCGCCTGCCTTCGGGGACGTGAGCAATGCCGCGGCCTACGATCTTGTCGGGCGGCAAATCGCTTATGACCTCCCCGGCGAATCTGATCTGGCCTTCCCGCAGCTTCTCCAGCCCCGAAATGGCGCGCAGGGTGGTCGATTTTCCGGCGCCGTTAGCTCCGATAATCGTAACGATGCTTCCGTCGCGAACATTAATTGAAATGCCCTTCACGGCGGATACCTTGCCGAAGGCGACGGTGATGTTGTCGACTTCAAGCAACATCGCGAGCGCTGCCCAAGTAGGCCTCGACCACCGCCGGGTCGGTGCGAATTTCCTCCGGCCGTCCTTCCGCCAGCAGCCTTCCGAAATTCATAACCGTTATGTAATCGCAAATTCCCATAATCGCGCGCATGTCGTGTTCGACAATCAGTATCGTGACTCCGCTGTCCCGCAATTTGAACATGAGGCTCATCATCGATTTCGTTTCCTCCGGATTCATGCCGGCGAAAGGCTCGTCGAGCAGCATGACTTCGGGTTGCGCCGCAAGCGCGATCGCAAGCCCTAGCGCGCGCTGATGCCCGTGCGGCAAATCGGCGGCGCGGTCGCTCGCCCGCTCGAGCAGTCCGAAAAACTCGAGAGATTCCGTCGCCCTCGTCCTCGCGCGCCGGCGGTCCTCGGCATCCCGCCCTACGATGGACGAAAAAATATTCGGCCTATATCTCATATGCGTTCCGACCAGGACATTCTCCATGACCGTCATTTCGGTGAAGAGCGTGGAATGCTGGAACGTCCGAACGATGCCGCGCCGCGCGACTTCGTACATTCGAAGCCCGGAAATTGTTTCGCCGCGAAGTCTTACGCTCCCCGCGGTCGGCTTGTAGAATCCGGATATGACATTGAACGTCGTCGTTTTTCCGGCGCCGTTCGGGCCTATAACGCCGCGAATCTCGCCGTATTCCACCGAGAAGCCCAGGTTGTCGATAGCGGTTATTCCGCCGAATCTCATGCCGAGACCGCTGACTTCAAGAAATTTCTCGCTCACGCTACGATTCCTCGCCGCGTTTCGCCCTTGCGACGCGGGCCAGCCCCTTTTGCACGAGGCTTTCCAATCCCTTGGGCAGAAACAGCACGGAGACGATCAGCAGCAGCCCGTACACGAAGGGCCGCATTTGCTCCAGCCCGATTTCGCGGAGAACGATTTCGTTGATGATCGTAAGTGCGATGCATCCGATTACCGGCCCGTAAATCGTTGCCGTACCGCCTATGATCGTCCAGGTTAGAATGAATACCATAAGCTCCAGATCGAACATATTCGGATTTACAGCCCCGATGTAGTGGGCAAGCAAGGCTCCGCTAAGTCCGGCGAAGCCCGAAGCGATGACGAAAGCAAGCGTCCTGTACGCTCGAACGTTGACGCCGGACGCTTCGGCCAGCTTGTCTTGCCAGTGAACCGCGTGAAATGTCAGCCCCACCGGACTGCGCTCTATCCTCCGCATGAGCCAAAGCGAAAACCCTACGACGGCTGCAGCGAAGTAGTAGTAGCTAACCGGTTCGAAAAAATCGAAGCGCCAAACGGCAATATCGAAATCCGGCATCGGATCGATCCGCTTCAAGCCCTTGGGCCCGCCGAACGGCTCGCGGAATCTTTTCCACAGCAGCCGAATGATTTCGCCCGCAGCGAATGACCCGATTAGGAAATAGAAGCCCTTCATCCGAAACAGCGGGTAGCTCAGAACCAAGGCAACCAATGCGGCCGTGCACGCGCCCAGAATCATGGACGCGGGAACGAAAATTCCAAGCTCCTTGGTGTAGAGGGCGGACGCGTAGGCGCCGACTCCCATAATGACGGCATGGCCGAGCGACCATTCTCCGGTCAGCGTTAACAGCCGGTAGGACACGACGAGCAGGATGTTGATCGTGAGAAATACAAGGATTTCCTGCTGGGAATAGCTAAGCGCATGCGGCAGAAGCAGCAGCAGCGCCAGGAAGCCGAGCCAGACGCCTGCGCGCCCCGGGAAACTACGCACGGTCCGCTGTTCCGAATAGACCCGTTGGCTTGACGATCAGTACCGCAAGCATGAGCGCCAGACCGACGATGTCCGCAATTACGCCGTCCCAAAATGTCGTAATTACAGTATGTACGAAGGCATAGGCTATGGATGCGACGACCGCTCCCTCCAGCGATCCCACGCCGCCAACGATGATGACGATGAAGGCGGCTACAATGACCGAATGCCCCATATGCGGGTTGACGGATATCAGCGGCGCCGTCAGAGCGCCCGCAATTCCCGCCAGAGCGCCTCCAATGAACATGGCGATGATAGAAATGCGGGAAATTGAAATTCCTTGCAGCGATGCGGCTTCCCGATCCTGGGAGCTAGCGCGCAGCGCCCAGCCGAACTTGGACTTCCTGAGAAAAATCCAGAGCGAAGACAGCAAGGCGATCGAGGCCAAAATCACGGTTAGCCGATGAACCGGCAGCCGGACTTTTTCGGAAATCACGATAACTTCCTGCGTAACCGGCGGCACATGCTCCATTCGAACCCCGAATTGAACCGAAACGAGCGCCTGGCAAATGAGCAGGAATCCAATGGAGGCGACGAGGCCGCCGAGCGGATTCTCGCGCAGCGGAGCGAACATGGCCCGCTCCATAAGCACCCCCACCGCGCCAACGAAGACGAGAGCCGCCGCCGCGGCAAGAACATAGGGCATCTGAAAGTCGGCGAAGACCGCGACGACAACATAAGCGCCGATCATGAATAGCTCGCCATGGGCGAAATTTATGACTCCCAGCACTCCGAATACGAGCACGAGCCCGACGGCGACGAGAGACATGTAGGCGGCCGCGTAAATGGCGTTAAGCCCGGTCTGCGCCAGCAGCTCTACCATTCAATTGGCCTGCAGCTTGCGACCGGCGAAGGCTGGAGCGCGCTCGCCGGCCGCTGGATTAATGACTTGCTAACGCTGGTCCGGCATTTGGCCGTAGGCGCGCATGTGCTTTTTCAAGATCTCGCCGTGCTTTTCATACCAGGCCGGAACGGATCTGAATTCCTTGATGCGAGCCTTGCCGCCTTCCACTCTCACGACGGGCCAGTTGCCGAGCAGCGTATGGTTCACGCCGAAAAGATCTTCGCCCCACCAGGTCGCGTCGCCGAAAGCGTGCTTGCCGGTGCCGGTGGCAAGCATGGTCGACAGGACGTCCTCGGGTTCGACCGACCCCGCTTCCATCGCAGCTGCGGACCAGATGTCCATGATGGAGGCGTACTCCCAACTTACGGCGCCCCACTGGCCGGGATAGCGCTCATTGTAGACATCCCAGAATTTGTTCGGATTCTGGAAATTGATGAAGTCCTGGTTCATGGCCGGATCGTCGAAATCCGGAAACTGGAAGACCAGGCCTTCCAGGAATTCGACGGACGTCTTTTCGATGATCTGCCCGTAGAAGTCGAGCGTGCATGAAATCACCTGCCCGCCATATCCCTGCTGAAACAGCTGCTCCATGATCGGATGTACGTAGTCCGGATAGCAGGTATCGAGGCTGATGATGTCCGGATTGCCGGAAATCATCCTAGTGACGATCGGCGCGAAATCCGTCGCCGCCGGGTCGAACAGGATCGGATCTTCGAGCATTTCAATGCCGGCGGCTTCGAATGCGGCCAAATAGGTGGCCACCGACGGAAGCCCCAGCGCATCCTCCTGAGCGCACATGACGGCGGTCTTTAGATCGGGATGATTCTCGGCCAGCCAATCCACGCCGGTCACGTTGTAGACCGGATGGCTTTCCGCAGGCGCCAGCAACGTCGTTGTTTCCGGCCCGAGATCGGAGTTCAGCAGCGTCGAGAACAGCATTCCCGTTCTGTCGGCAACCGGCTGAACGCCCGCCCAGGTGTCGCCGCCAAGCATCATGATGAATTTAACGCCGTCTTCCTGAATGAGCTTCGTCGCGCCCGTTCTCGCCTTGGAGGGATCGTACTCGTTGTCGTACGGAATGAATTCGAACATGTGCGACTCGCCGCCGATATTGATTCCTCCCGCGGCGTTGATCCATTCCGCCCATATCTGAATGCCGTCGAGTCCCGGCTTTCCCCAGCCTGCAACCGGCCCTGTCAAGGGTGCCAGAAAGCCGATTTTAATCGGCTCTCCCTGCGCCAATGCGCGTCCCGGCAACGCCGAGCTCAAGGTGCCGAGCCCCGCGAACGCCGACGCAGAGCCGAGAAACTTTCGACGGGTCTGCGATTTTCCGATGAAATTTGCGAACATCACTTATCTCCTCTGAGTAAATTCGCCGCCGTTTTGGTATGACCATTTCCATACCAATTTCGACCAATAGTAGCCGCGGCGACACTGCGGGATGCTTTACTTTACTGGACGAATATCTTTTTACAAGGATAAAAAGAACTGATTTTGCCAAAAAGTTCAAAATTTGAAATTTCTTATGGAATATGCCGCTCAAGCGCTGCATAAGGGAGCTCAAGTCGAATTGTCATCGCGATGACTGGCAATTGGACTGAAATTGGTTGGAATGTGGATAGGAGAGGAGCGAAGTTAAACATGAAAAAGCGCATTGCAATTATCGGCGCGGGACCGTCCGGGCTAGCGCAGTTAAGAGCGTTCCAGACCGCGCAGCAAGCGGGCGCGGACATCCCGGAAATCGTCTGCTTCGAAACCCAGTCCGACTGGGGAGGCTTATGGAACTACACCTGGCGAACGGGGCTGGATATGAACGGCGACCCCGTTCACTGCTCCATGTATCGCTATCTTTGGTCCAACGGGCCGAAGGAGGGGCTGGAATTCGCCGACTATACTTTCGAGGAGCATTTCGGAAAAACCATCGCTTCCTACCCTCCACGCGCCGTACTGTACGACTACATCAAGGGCCGGGTCGAAAAGGCGGGCATCCGCGACTGGATTCGATTCCAGCATCCCGTCCGCCGAGTTGAAAGGGATGCGTCGAACGGAAAATTCAGGGTCGTCGCGCAAGACATTCGCAACGATCGGGAAACCGACGAGGAATTCGATCACGTCGTCGTCGCGTCCGGCCACTTTTCGGTACCGAACGCACCGGAATTTCCCGGGTTCGAATTATTCAACGGACGCATTTTACATGCGCATGATTTCCGCGACGCGCGCGAATTCAAGGGCCAGGACCTCTTGATAATCGGAACCAGCTATTCAGCCGAAGATATCGGGTCGCAGTGCTGGAAGTACGGATGCAAATCGGTAACCGTCAGCCACAGGACGGCGCCCATGGGCTTCAAGTGGCCGGACAACTGGAAGGAGGTTCCGCTACTGGAGCGCGTGGACCGAAAGACAGCTTATTTTATTGACGGTACTTCGGCGGATGTCGACGCGATCATTCTTTGCACGGGATACCTGCACCATTTCCCGTTTCTGGAGGACAGGCTGCGCCTTCGCAGCGCTAACCGCCTTGCAACTGCAGACCTGTACAAGGGGATCGTATGGGTTCACGATCCGGATCTCTTCTATCTCGGCATGCAGGACCAATGGTACACGTTCAACATGTTCGACGCCCAGGCCTGGTACGTTCGGGACATCATACTGGGACGAATTCAAGTGCCCGGCAAGGGCGAACGAATTGCGGACGTAGAGGCGCGCGTCGCAGCGGAGGATGCATTGAAGGACGATTACGCATGCATCGAGTACCAAGGCGACTATGTGCGAGAACTGGCTGCCGAAACCGATTATCCCAGCTTCGACATCGATGCCGCGAACACTGCCTTTTTCCAGTGGAAAAAGCATAAGAAGCAAGACATCATGGCGTTCCGCGACAACGGCTATGTTTCGCCCATGACTGGCCACAAGGCTCCGCCGCACCATACCAAGTGGGTCGACGCTATGGATGACTCCATGGAAAGCTATTTGCAAGAACCCGCATAAGCGAGATTTCGCGGTTCCAGGCGCTTCCATCAGCAAGCGCCTGGAACCGGCGACGATATGCGCTCGTTAATTCGAGAACGGAAAGTTGGCGAACATATAGGATTCGTCAAAGCCAAGATTGAAGTATATAGGCCGGAACAGTTTCTCAATCGAACTGCATTTCCAATTTCGGATGTTTTCTTGACGTGCGGGGTCTCGATTAATCTTCGTCGCGTCAGCCGGAAACGCGTAGTCGTTACTTTAATGCCACTGTTTCCCATTTCGCCCCCTGTTGCGCCGCGACAGCCCCTGCCCCGCTGCAAGGACGTGAATCGCCGCGTAGTGTTCGGCTGAGTTTACGTAGCGCGTCGCGATGGCGCGAGACTCCTTGATTTTTGCTATGCAATTCTCGATTTGCCAACGTTGATTGTACATTTCATGGATTCCGACTCGCGATAATCAAGCCATTGAATCACGATCCTTTCCAACTTTGAGTCCATCTTCCTCCCGATCGGAAAATTTTTGGCTTCGATATCTAGGCACTTCCGGTTCAGGGATCGCATTTCGCCTTTCAGTCCTGGCTAATGTATTGTCCGCAAGGCATCCATAATCAGTTTCACCCCGGTTTCAGTCATACTTTTGCAATCAGGCCGCGCCTGAGGCACTGTTAGTTTCGAGCTTGCGAGTCGGACTAAACCTTGGCAACGAAGCGCAATTTGGGCTGTTAGCGGGCTCTGCGCAAAATCCATTGATCCCCTTGCAACTCATGCCGGTACTTTTGAACCGAGGCCAAGACGGTGTTGGATTTCGGACGAACGAGCACCAAGCTCGTCGATTCAAATTCCGGCTGTCTCAAACAGGCATAAAGCCGTCGGAGCGCACTCGGCGAGAAATTCGAGAGCGCGCGTTCAATTCTACCGAAGCGGCTTCGGAGATTGGCGGAGCGCGTGATCGCCAGTACATACCAAAATTGGGACCAGCCTAGGCTGGTCCTGTCTATTCGAACCTATTTCGGAAAAGTCTGGAATAGCGCCGATTCCTGCGACCGCCAGGACCAATTCCGGCATCGCCGGCAGCCGCTGTTTTCCTTAGAGTTTGTTCCTAAAGTGGCAATTGGCCCCGAACCATGGTATTCCATCAGGAAAGTAACACCAGATGGAGGCTATCATGGCTTGGACCGAGGCCAATCAGGCAAAGTATAAAC
>MPMP01000125.1 GCA_002238565.1 Albidovulum sp. bin36 | reverse complement strand
ATCTTGACTTTCATGCTCAACTCCCTTGTTCGAAATGGCCCCGAACATCCGGGGCGCCGGGGAGATTGAACATCAACCCGAGGTCATGGGAAACCCACAACCTGCGTATCAACACAGAAAATGAAGCTGCGATCCAAAAAAGGAAAACCGGGGAAGCATCACAACTGGCCGCGTGAGCGGCCTTCGTTCAAATAAATGCCGGTCGCAATGCTTGTATTACCAAACAGAATTCCAAATTTCCTCCGAGCACTTTGACAGCGGATCATAGCACCTCTTTCCATACCTGCGAGATATCCGTCGTCCTGCCGGAACACCACTTGTTGTCGGCCTGAGAAAAGCGAACCCCCCGGTGTTTTCAACCACGGTTCCCAATTGGCGGTAAGGTGCTGTTCCCAAAATAGCCGTATGAAATGGCGCGCATCTCCTGTTACACTCCCTTTTCCCAAATTACAAAACTCTCCGATTAACTTCGAGCTATCTACTCCTCATAGGACCATTGCCGCGCTCTGCGGATTTTCAGATTAGGCGGCTTGATCAAGGGTCCCTAAAACCCCGGCACGGAGCTGAATTGCTTTCGCATCCGACCCCTTATCAGTGTTAGTATCGAGCATTGCGACGGTTGGAATGTACTTCCTCAATCTCGTGAAGGTGACGAGTGCAACGTTAACTAGTACTCATTCAACATGGAATTATTGGGTAAAGCGACTTCAGCTTCACTCGAGAGTCTTCTGTCCTGAATCGCCAATCGCCGGGCGTCGCCGCGGCGTTGCGCCGCGCCTGCCAGGCGGCGACCTCGCGCTCGAGCGTCTCGCGGTCCGGGATGCGCCGGGCGAGGCACTGCCTGGACAGAACGCCGGTCTCGATCTCCGCCATGTTGAGCCAGCTTCCGTGCTTGGGCGCGGAGGGAAAGCAGGCCATGAAGATCGCCTGCAGGAAGAAGTATCGCGTGAAGCTGGAGAACGAGGAGCGCGCCGAGCTCAAATCGGTAGTTGACGGACATGGATCGAAGAAGCGCCGCCGCGCCCATATCCTGCTCCTTGCGGACGAGAACCGTAAGGACGGAGCCCTGGCGGATGCGAGCAACGCTTCGGTACTCGACACCGCCGTCGGGACCGCTAAGCGCGTGCGCCGCCGCTGCGTCCTGGACGGCCTCGAAGCCGCCCCGGGTCGCCGCCCGCAGACGAACCCCGCAAGCCGCGCAAGCTGGACGGCGAGGGCGAGGCGAAGCTGACGATGCATGCCTGCTCGGCGCCGCCGGACGGATGCGCCCGCTGGACGCTGAACCTGCTCGGCGAACGCCTGGTGGAGTTGGAGGTCGTGGACAGCAACTCGCACGAGACGGTCCGCTAGGCTTTAAGAAAAACAGCATCAAGCCCTGGCTGAAGGAGTGCTGGTGCATTCCTCCGAAGGAGAACGAGGACTTCGCCTTCGCGATGGAAGACGTGATCAAGGTCTACCAACGCGATTTCGACGACGGTACCGTTCTAGTTTGCATGGACGAGTCGAGTAGGCAGCTGACCAGGGAGACCCGGGCGCCGCTGCCGACAAGCCCCGGCCAGCCGGCCATCTAAGATTTCGAATGCGAGCGCAACGGCGCGGCGAACCTGTTCATGGTGCGCGCTCCGCTTGCCGGATGGCGCCGCGTCGAGGTGACGGGCCGCCGCACGAAACTCGATTTCGCGCATCTTCTCCGGGACATGGCGGATGTCCATGTCCCGGGCAGAAAAATCGTGCCGGTGATGGACAACCTGAACACGCACTAGCTGTTCGCCCTTTACAAGGCCTTCCCCGCCCACGAGGCCTCGCCGCCTCGTGGGCCGCTTCGAAGTTCAACACACGCCCAAGCACGGAAGCTGGCTCAACATGGCGGAGATCGAGATCGGCGTTCTGTCCAGGCAGTGCCAGGCCCGGCGCATCCCGGACCGCGAGACGCTCGAGCGCGAGGTTGCCTGCCGCCTGGAAGGCGCGGCGCAACGCCGCGGCGACGCCCGTCGATTGGCGATTCAGGACAGAAGACGCTCGAGTGAAGCTGAAGTCGCTTTACCCAATAATTCCATGTTGAAAGAGTACTAGGTGGACGACGCGTATCTCGGCGGGGTCCGGGAAGGCAAAAGGGAGCACGGGGCGGAAGGGAAGACGCGGTTCGTGGCGGCCCTGGAGACGACGGAGGATTGGCTGCCGCACAGGATCAAGCTCCAGGTGGTGGCCGACTTCCGCCTGAAGGCGATCGAGAACTGGTGCCACCGGAGCGTCGCCCCGGTAAGCAAGGTCTACAGCGACGGCCTGCCCTGCTTTGGCGCGGTTGCCACCGCCGGCTGCCTGCACGCCCAGGTCGTTGCCGGCGGCGGGAAGGCCTCCGTGCGCGTCAAGGAATTCGCTTGGCTGAACACCGTCATCGGCAACGCCGAGACGGCGCTACGGAGCACCCACCATTCCATGAAGGGCAAGTACGCGCAGCGATACCTGAGCGAGTTCGAGCGCCGGTTCAACCGCCGCTACGACCTGCCGAGCATGGTGCCTCGCCTTCGCCTGGGCGGCGGCCCGCACGCCGCCGATCCCGGAGAAGCTGCTCCGCAAAGGGACCGCCGGGCGGTTTGAAGGCTAGCGGCGCGCTACCGCCGCTGAATCCGGTGCGCCTCGGCGGGACCGGCCCGCCAATTCACTCCTGAAGAACGCAAATCCGCCCGGACGATGCGCCCGGCCGCGCTCTCGGGCGCCGATTCGGCGGATCCGGTCTCGAAAAAGCTTTCAGCACTAGGCTATCCAGGATTTCAGGTGGCGAATCCGCGAGCGGCGCGGCCAAAAATTCTTCTTGCGCAGGATAGTAATCAGGTTAATTTATAAGCGATACTTAATATCTTATTGAATAGGAAAAGCTGTGGAGGCAGAGGGAAAACTGTTCGACACGATTCGGGCTGAAATTTCCGACGAATATGCGCAGCCGCATGAGAAGCCATGGATCGTCGGTTTTTCCGGCGGCAAGGACAGTACGCTGGTAACGCATTTGGTGGTCGAGCATTTGCTCTCGATTCCGCGCAGCGACCGGTTGCGGCAGGTCCATATCGTCGCCAATGACACGCTTGTGGAGAGCCCGCTTGTGATTGGCCATATTCACGAGAGGCTTGCGGAAATCGAGCACGCTGCCTCCGCCTTCGATCTGCCCGTCACCGTCGCTACCACCGCGCCAGATGCTGACCAGACCTTCTGGGTGAATCTCATCGGCCGTGGCTACCCCTCGCCGAACCGGTCCTTTCGCTGGTGTACCGACCGGATGAAAATCCGGCCGACAAGCCGCTATATCCGCGCTCAGGCGAATTTGGCGGGTGAAGTGATTCTGCTCCTCGGTGTTCGCCGCAGCGAGAGTGCGGCGCGGGCAAGCACTGTCGCCCGCTATGACAATGGCGAACGCCTGAATCGCCATAATGACCTCACGGGTTGTTTCGTGTTCCGACCGATTGTAAATCTCGATACGGACGATGTTTGGGAGTTTCTGGCGACGAACGATCCGCCTTGGGGCGGCAGCCATCGGCGACTCATCGACCTCTACCGGGACGCTGGCGGTGGCGAATGCCCCGTCGTGACTTCCAAGGACGACGCGCCTTCCTGCGGCACCAGATCGTCGCGTTTCGGCTGTTGGACCTGCACGGTCGTCAAGAAGGACAGGAGCCTTGCAGGCTTCATCGAGGCCGGTTTCGGCCGCTTTTCGCCTCTACTAGAGTTTAGGGATTGGCTCGTCGCTATTCGCAACGATCCTGATCGGCGGTTGGCGAGACGGCGCAATGGTCGTTTTTCCTACAGCAAGAGCGGCGTTTACATTCCCGGTCCATTTACCGTTTCAACGCGGAAGGAAATTCTAGACCGCTTGCTCGAACTTCAAACGGAAACGAGAATGCAACTGATCGGTGACGACGAAGTTCAACGAATTCACGAACTGTGGATTGAGGACGTTTTGGCTGTTGCAGCCAGGCATCATGAAAATGACCGAACTACCGCGATGGAGGGTGTGTCGAGTGTCTGAGAATATGGTCGTTTTACTTCGGAGTGAAACAGGGCGACGAATGATCCGCGAAAAATGCGACTCGATGGGTCTGGATATGGAAGTCTTGCAAAGCTTGATCGAAGCCGAACTCAGACAAGTTGGAAAGCAGAGAAAACGCGGTCTGCGAGCAGACTTCGATGAGATTTTTGGTGGCATAAGTGATGCGGGAGAATAAGTTATGCATTTGCTCTCGGTTAAGTTGATAAACTGGCGATCCTATCGGAATGCCACTTTCAATTTTCCTCGACCGCATGGTGGTAAGAATGTAATTCTTGTAACGGCCCCGAACGAATATGGGAAGACATCGTTTTTTGAAGCGGTCACATTGGGATTATTCGGGCGGGATGGCTTGTTTCTCATTCCACGCGTCCGTGCAGAAGAGCGCAGAAAAGAAAGTTATAGCACGTTCCTGCAAGGTGCTCTCCATAGTAAAACGCTAGAAATAGGCATGCCTACATGTTCGGTGGAACTTGAGTGGGAGGATGAAAATGGAGAACCAGTTGAAATTAAGCGTCGTTGGCACTTCCGAAGTAACGGATCACATAGAGTCGGTGATGATGACATTATAATTTATCAAGGACGTGAACGAAATCCTGTCGAACCGCCGGCTTCGGAGGAAAACAAGGAAGCATGGAAGCGGGATTATATTGTTCAAAAATTTTTGGCTCCTCACCTCGCGGAATTCTTTCTTTTTGATGGCGAACAGGTGCAGCGATATGCCAATCGAGATATGCGCGACCAAATAAGACAGGGTGTCGAAGGCTTGCTCGGACTGCCCGTGTTGCGCGAACTTAAAGATTCGCTGGGCAGTTATGCTCAAAACCGGAGATCTAGGGTGGCGAAGCCGTCCGATACTGTTGTGCAAGAGGTAAACAATCGCATTTGGAAACTTGAGAATGAAATTAATGACGAAGAAAGGAAATACCATCAAGCTGTTACAGATCTTTCTAGTATTACCGTTGAATACGATGATTTGACTAGGCGTCTTAACGGACGTGGGGAGGGCACGGTCGCATTGTTGAAGACCTTGGTAGAGGATAATGAGCGGTACAAATCGGACGCTGATCGAGAATTTGGTGAGTTGATCAAGTTGCTCGCTGGCGATGTCGCGCTCGCAGTGGCGGGGCCGACATTGAGAGAGAACACAATCAAGCGCTTGAAGGAGGAAGAAACGCGGCAGACTTGGGAGGCTGGCCGCAACGAAGGGAGTCGGAACCTTGACAGGTTTACTGCTGACCTTCAAGCGCGGATCGCTGGCCTAGAGCCACCGGTGCCCGTTGTCCATTGGGAAGGGGTAGTCGCAGCGGCGAAGGCGGCTTGGGAGGCATTGTGGCATCCTCCGCCCGAAGGTTGCGCTGACGATTACCTTCATCGCGCGCTCGCCGGCCCGGCGAGGACCCGAACAATTGATCGTCTAGCGGCAGTCGGGTCACTCGCAATGGTCGAGGTTTCAGGAACTGTCGACCGCTTCCACGAGGCGCGCGGCAAGGCGGAGGCAAAAAGGCGGGAGGCTCTGGAGGTCGAGCAAGTGTCGCCGGACATCGAGAAATGGGCGGCCCGCCTGTCGGAGTTATCGGAGTTGCGCGGTAAATATTCAGAGCAGCGAGACGCAGCATCGCGGGTTATAACGGCCGCTAAAGCCGAACTTGCGAATAGACGGGCGGAACTAGGTCGATATGTTTCACAGTTGAACTCTGGCGCACCGGAACTCGCATATGCCGAACTCGCGGATGCCTATGCCGGTCTAATCGACCAACTATTGGATATTGCCGTACCGCATGAGGTCGACGAGGTTGCCAATGAGATGACCGCGACATGGAAGTCTATGGCTCATCATTCAGATCGTGTTGATCGAATTGAAATTTCGCCGAACTGCGAAGTTCGTATGCTTGCTGCCGACGGCACCGATCTTCATGCGATTGAGAAATCCGCCGGCGCGAATCAGATATTCACACAAGCGTTGATAGCGGCAATAACGAAAGTGAGTAGGCGTACCTTCCCCTTTATTGTCGATACGCCGCTGGCACGCTTGAGCCTCGAACAGAGACTAGGGGTACTCAGAACATTCACTGATCGGCCCGGACAGGTAATCTTACTTTCTACGGACCAAGAGATTGTCGATGATAAACTCGATGCAATAAAGCATCGCATCGTCGCCGGTTATGAATTGAAGCTGACCTTCGACGGAGGCGTCTCCGTTACGACAGTCCACAGCACCGATCTAGCCAAGGGGCACGTATGATGCTTGAGGTTTCCGATCTACAAACGGCGAAGTTTCGTTCCACAAAAGCCGCTGATAATGAATGTGCGGAACTAACTCGAACAATCGGTTGGCCCCATCGTTATATCGCTGCACGACTTGCTATTGCTCGGTCACTTTCTCTGCCAGCGCCGCCTTTAGTGGAATTTGGAGGCGTGGATATGGCCACCACGATACGCGGGATACAATTGTTCGGTGAAGGAGAAAATTTGGCCGCTTGGCTTGCCTTAATCGTGCAGCGATCAGACCGGCGGAATATGTCGAAAGGGGAGTTCCAAGCGCTGGTGTCCGCGCACTGGACTCGAGGTGCGGAATTGCTGGCTGCCGACTGGAAAAACGCGGGAAGCGATATGGCGCGTTTCGTGGCCCGACTCGCGGAGCTAGCTAATCTTTCAGAGAATGCCGGTGAGGGCGGGTCGCGACCTACACCAGCAATGGCCAGCGAGATACACCTTCCCGTCGGCGAGATCGCGAGCGACGCCAGAACGGGCGAAAAGGTGTCGTTTGCGTTGAACGGCGCGGGCGGCAGCCCTCACATGGCGATTATGGGCGGCGTGGGTTCCGGGAAAACCAGAACCGCCGTCCACATGCTCAAGGAACTCCGTCACTTCGGCGAGACGCCTTTGCTCGCGTTCGATTTCAAGGGCGACTTGGCCGAGAATCTGGCCGCGACATTCGGCGCGGATGTCCCGCGTCCACCCGACACGCCGGTACCACTCAATGTATTGCATGTGTCCTCCGATAGCGAGAACGCTATCAAGCAGGCGGCGTCCCGCGTCCGCGACGCGTTCGTTTCCGTCAAAATGAGCAAAATTGGCGGAGTGCAGTCGGAGGCTCTTTGGGAAGCGATCGCAACAACCCTGCGGACACGAATTGGCAATAGGGCCGCGACTTTGGCCGATGTCGCCCACGCGCTCGGCGTCGTGTACGAAGAACGGGACCGGAAGCCGGATGAGTTGACCGCCTTGTTGAACGAACTGACGCGGTTCGACTTGTTTACGCCGACGGAAGCTCCCGCTGATTTCTTTTGCCGAAGTTGGATCGTTCAGTTGCCACAGGACGGTTCGGAAGAAATACGGCGACTCATCGTCAACCTGACCCTGAATGCTCTCGACAGATGGCTGAACGGACTGCCGGACGCTCCGATGGATGCGGAAGGTCGGCGGGCGGTTCGCCATGTTACTTTGCTCGACGAAGCGCATATAATACTCAGGACCAGATTACCGGCCTTGGCGAATCTGGTTCGCATGAGCCGGTCCAAAGGCGGCGTTCTGCTGCTGGCGTCGCAGTCGCCCGACGATTTCGAGGGGGCTGAGGACGCGTATCTGGACAATATGGGCCTGACGCTGGCGTTCAACACGCAGGCCAAACCCGGGCCGACGAGGAGGATTTTCGGCGACGGCCATTCTCTGACCGGCCTGAATGTCGGTGAAGCACTGTGCCGTATCAGGGCCGAGGCGAAAACGCGAAGGGTCACGGCTTGGATCCGATAAGCCCATTAGCGCCTTTTCACCCCCCACCCGTCCTCTAGCGCCATGGCCGCGCCTTTTTCTCAGTTTGCTGACCTCGCTGGCATATGGACCGGACGCAGTTTGTCGCTGCTTTAGCCTCCCGCTGCGAATGGCAGACTTCGAAAATGAGTCGAACAACCGCAATTCTGCTAGGCACAGGATCATTCGTTTGTTCCAGGCATTCTTGTCCGGCACCCATGCATCACTAGACCAGCCGCAGCCTCGCTGAAAGACACATTAAATTCCGACGACGACCGATGCCGGAAGCTTGGCTTCAGAATGCTCTCTGCCGCGTTGAGTGGGCCGCCCTGGTTCGGGATGGGGATAAACGACTTCGGTGCGTAGCCCCGGGATTTTGGGTTCGAGCCGGACCAAGACAAGCTTGTTGAATGGTACCGGACGTTTATCGACATCGCGGTTGAATAAGAATTGCTCGATGACAAAGAACTTGCTCGACAGGTGCGACAAACGATCGCCGAAGCGTTCCGGGGACTTTGGCGGCAACCAAGGACGAGAGGAAAGCTTGGCGCGGCGGCATTGAAACTCCATTCTCAGCGCGCATGGACCGACGGTTGGAAGGCGGTGCGGAAAACGATTTACTTCGACCATACAGAGATGGAACCCGGTCAAAATGATGAGAATATCCCGCTGGAATAAAAGCAGCTGGAAGAACAGCTTGCTCCGTCAGGCCTGATGGCCGAGATCGCCAACTATGTGCTCGGATATAACAACTTCAATTGGTCTCTCGATGACGAATTCAATAACGACGAGCCTGGCAGTTACCAAAAGTCTGCGATCCGTCTTGAACATAGGGCCAGGAAACTGGGCATGGAATTCGCCTACTCTGGCCAACCAATTGCGGCATTGGGGGATCGACTATTCTCTTCGGACGGGAAGCTCTTTGGAAGAGTCTTTGGACCGGGAATGGCTGCCGGCGCCCACGACAAACAGACGATGCGGGACGACTTTGTAGATGCCCTGAACCGAACCGGCACCAAGAATTTCTACTTCTCTGTTCTTGCGGGGTTTATCGAACATCTGGACCGCGTAGATCGTTCGCGCGCTCAAAGCATTCTTAACAAATGCTTGGACAACCCGAAACATAGCCAGGAACTCGTCGGCCTTCATCCAGTCAGGACCTTCGATGAAGGCGATCTGGATCGCTGCTTGACGGCTCTGGAGGCGCCAGACGATGTCCGGGCAGGATGTATTATGAACTTCTCTGGAGACCACAGCATGCGTCGCTTCCTTCTAAGAAATTGCTGGAGCTAGCCAACAGGATAGTGGCGAAGCCGGCTAGCGAGGATGTTCTTCTTCAAGCTTTGGCCCTGAAGTTGAATTGCGAGAGCCTCGATGACGATGTTCCGGGGATGGAATTCAGGCGACTTGGGCTGATTGCCGCGGCAAACCGGTTGCGGAACAACTTGAATGATCCAGGCGGTGCTGTCGGTCGTCGAATGAAGCAGGTTCTCCAGGCAAGCCTTCGATTCGGCGGGAACGAGCCAGAAAAATCCGCCTTGTTCGATGCGATTTTCGATGTTGTCGACAGGCAGCACTGATTCCTGAATTCGTTTATCGGCGCCGCGCTCATATGCGCCGAATTGATGCCCTACGAGTTTCTGGACCGGGTTTTCATCGATGACGACGAAAGGTGCCAAAACTCTCCCGCTTCGTTGAGCACGGGACCTTTCGCAAGCCTGTCTTGTTCGGCATCAAAGTGGACACCTTGGTCGCATGGTGCAAGGCTCGCAATGATCCCGAGGCTTGAAAGATTGTCGAATCAAGTCTGCAGATTTGGATTTCTGCCAGCGAAGACAAACCAGTCCGGCTTGCCGATGCCGCTATCCGTTTCCTCGAGGCATCGCCTGTTCCCGAGGATATTCTAAAGGCGATCGCAAGCAAGATCATTCCTGCCTCGTGGCGGGGAAGCCAGGCGGACACCATGGAGCACCGAATAGCTACGTTCAAGATTCTGTTCCATCACGCGGATACACGCATCAGTGCATGTGCCCGCGCGACCGTTAAAGAAGCAAAGAAATGGATGTCAGACGTGCGTCAAAGAGAACGCCGCGAGGATGAGGTGCGAGAGCAGCGATTCGAAAAATCTAACCGCTTTGTTTATCAGTGAAACGAGCCGATCTAAGCGCCTCGGCCCGGAAAAGTCTCCTCGGCATCTCCCGCAGCGTTGCCGCAACAGTTTCAGTTGACGATCAACCCCCGATTTCGGGGATTGCCACTCGCTAAGCCTATTGCGCTAGAGCGAGCAAATTCAATATGTCGACAGTATTGCTTCCTTCCCGCCGTGGAACCGTCCAAATTTGATGAAGGCACCGATGGGACTAGGCAGACACCAATATCATTCGCAAGCGGCATTCGCGAAAATTCCCAACTCGCAACAAACTTCCGAAGGCTAAAAAAATACTCCCATTAGAAATGCAAGGGCCCAAATGGCATGAATTACGCCGATTCGCGGCCAAAACTTTACATGCAAGAAATTAGTCGCCGTGAGAGATTCGTTGTACGAATTGGGTTGTCGGTCCTTCGCGTCGAGCACAACCCCAGCCGGAACGCGCCACGTCGACCTTGCCGGGCAACCGCGACCTGCGCATCGTCTAGTGCTCACCGTCCATTTTTTCGTCTATTTGGATCCCGGCGACCACTTTCCGGCCTCGCAGCGGTCTTCGAATCCAGGCGGCGGTATAGAAACTGGAGCGGCTAGATTTCGCGGCACGGTTCCAAGTTTTTTTTCAACGAGCACGGGAATCTGCTCGCCGCGCCCGAAGCACCGCCGTGCGTGCCTTGGATTGCTGCCTGCCAGTCGGAGTAAAGCGGCCTCCGAAAAGAAATCTACTCCGTCTCGGCGGCCCCAATGCCCTTTATTGGCAACGGGCGCATCTCGTGCATCTTGGCGCCTATTATCGTGAAATTCGTCTTCTTAACGAAATCGTTACGGAACCGAACTGAATATGACCGAGCAATTTTTGTGAGTGATTCGCGATGCGGCAATATTTGTCGCCTGGAACGAGGTCGATCGCTATATTACGGAAATCAGCGCTTATTGTGGGACAGAAATTTCGCTTGCGAATTTGTCCGCGAGTATTTTTCCATTGGAACGGAAATTAAATCCGGCATCTAATCAATGGACGAATTCTTGGAAGCGCGCTTGAATAATCTACTTTCAAGTTGCTTGCCTGACGAACAGCGGCGGAAGCATTTGAGCCGAATTGGCTACTATCGGGCGGCGCGGATCGGGTATTCCTAGCGACGGGCCTCCGCGCCTCAATTCCTTGGTCGCTTACCGGCAGTGTTCGCAAGGACACATGAGCATCAGCTCGCGTTAGCGGTATAGCAGGCTAGGATAGCAATGGTTGAGACTAACAGTACCGAATTCGCTTTTGACCATTCGACCTAGAAATTCGGCGGCTGTTTTCCTCATGCTATTCTTACAACGAGAGGCGGAGTTTCACTGCTTTCCTCACGACACTTTACGGGCCGATCAAGTCGGCGCCGTCTATATGGATTTCGCCAGCAAGCTTGAAATTGGAAGCTCTTGCTACTTTACGAAAAAGGCCCGTCGATTGACGACGGGCCTTTCCGAGTAGGATTTCTGCTCCCTAGTTCACCTAGGCCAAGCTGCAGATTGTCAACCGGTCAAGTCCAAGGTATTCGTCTCGAAGTCTTAAACTCAATGCGATTTTTTTGTCCTATTAATCGGTGGTTACATCAGGATGTTCTAAACCGAAATGGCCTAGAAATGCACGTTCGACGGAATCCTGGGTATGTTCAAACCCATACGTGCCCAGTACAAATGTCGGAGCATTTAAGGTTTTAGTAGTATCTGAGAATATACCGTGCCACATTCCTTTCATAGTAGTTACCGTGCCGATCGTCACATCTCCTTTCATCGTTCCCATCTCGCCGACGGGTGCCGACCCAAGATTGACTGTGCCAGAAAGAGTATTAGAAGATCTATTGCCGAAATCTTGGAACGTATAAAGTTTGATGCCATCAATGTGGCCGGAAACAGTTCCTGCAATTGCGGGAACATAATCGTCTGAATTTCGGGTGTCAATGCCAGAGCTAGCCGTAGCGTAGCCGCCAAAAAGTTTTGCCTTAAGCTCAATATCGCCAGAAAATCCTCCCGCTCCACGTTTGTCGCTGTATCCGCCTTCTGTTTTGCCGGAATATGTTGCGGTAATTTCATCGTCATAAGGGGCAGCATTCGGTTCTCGGAAATTATCATCGTCCGCCCATAGAAATGCCCACCGTCCATGACTAAAAGCCCGTGTCAATCCCTCGGCATCGGAAAACACGCCGGCATTTACAACATTATTATTCCCATCGGTATCCTTCGAAATCTCGACCCAGTACCCCCCGGCAAACATTTCAGCATCTTCGTCGTCCGAGCCGTAATCCTTCAGATACTTGCTTTCTGTCGCAAACAAGGCGATTGCGTTGCCATCAGGCAAATTGTGAAGAACAGTGTAGCGATTTCCCTTTCTTCCGTAATCGTCCGTACTCGATTTGGAGTCCATAAAATCCTTTGGATCTCCGGTCAATTTTGAAAACGGAATTGTATCTTTTACAATTTCCTGGTGCGTTACTTCAGTATATCCCTGAATGCCTTCATCAGTGTCAGCGTCCTTAACAGCCGTAATATCGTCAACTTCTATAAATTGAAGCGAATTCACGTTATTGCCAAAATCAACATTGGCAGTCCTTGCTGTTCCCTGACTAGCGAATATGCTTTTTATGTCGTACTGGATGCAATTGGCACCCGCGCTTGGGGTACTGCCTGGGGGACCGCAATCGTCGCTATTATCCGAAGTAATTTCGGAGAAAACAAACATGCCCTCTGCATTAACGGCAGCCTTAATTTTCGAATCGCTTGTTCCGTAGTCGCTTTCCGCAAGCAACATCTGCGCAATATTCGGCGCAGTAACGGTTTCACGAGCCGTGACCACTCTATCCACTACTTTCGTTTTCGTTAAGCATCCCGACAGGGACACCGCCACACCGCCCAAAAGCAGGCATGTAGCCCACCCAATTCTTGCTGATCGCATGGGTTTCTCCTCAAATTTCCGACGGATGCCCGCCCCTTGTCCAAGACTCTATACCCGAAAAACAGGCTCCAACTTGGAATCTCAAGCGAATTCTACTGCATCTTCTCAAGTCGCGCGAGCTAAACTTGACCGAAAATCCACATGATAATCGGAATTCGATTCAATTTCCGATTTGCATGCATCCCAGTCCCGCTGGATTCAATTTCAGTTCTGCGGAACGGAATCGGTCGATGCTCGCGCTCAATAAATTACATCGCCCAAGCCAATCGCCTGCGTTACTTGCAGCGACGCGCCGACGAACATTCCGCGCCCCGGAATTCCTCACGGTCCGCGCACAATCCCCACGGGATGCAATTCACCTGCCCGTGCAGCGCTTCTGCAGCTTCGGATTGTTTCTTCGGCGACCTCGGACAACCTTTGCGATAAACTACACTTCGGACACGCCATATAATTGAAGCTGCTTTCGGAATTTCACGCCGTTCAAACCGCGGCCGCTGCGCAAAATCTAACTCCGCTGTTCGGACATGCAACGCTCGTGGAAACCGCCGAGAATCTGTGGAAATCGAAAATTGATTTAAGTCCGGCAAACTTGGAAAGCATCCGAAACCCGAAAAAACTTCTCGCTGGCATCTGCCATACGCGCTTTTCCACGTTCCAATGCGCACGACGAACAAACAGAGCGACGACCCTGCGGACCTGCATAGCCGCGCGTTGGCCATCATAACCCGAATCAGTTGCCGCCTGAGCGAACGCGCAGTTAAGTTGGAGTAAATTTCGTCGCGAAACTCTTCGAAAGATACCGGCGGTTTCACGGCAAGGGAACCAAGTCCCGCCCTAACCTCTCTGAAGGCCTTGCCCATGTGTGCAGCCGAGAAATCATTATCCGGTGTATCTGCTCACCCCCTATTTTTCGCGATTTTCATTTTGCGTGATTTTCACGGCAGGAACGCCCGCCTAGTGCGTGGGTTAAACCTTTGGGAGCTAGTGCGTTGATCTGAGCGCGCCTAGGCTTGAAACCCTGTCGTGGCCGCCATTTCGGGGCGATGAAGATTCCGGTTGACATTATGATTCCGGCGTTCTATGGCTGGCCCCGGACGGTTCCGGGAAGGCGGTTTCGATGGGCGCATGGCATGGTTCAAAGGCGACGATGGGGCTCAGCCAGGCCATTGTCGGCCTGATGCGGCCCCACGACACCTATATCGAAACGCACCTGGGGGCGGCGCGATCATGAAGCGCAAGCCACCGGCGCTGCGCTCGATCGGCATCGACCTCAACGCCCGGTCCATCGGGACGCTTTGCTGCGACTACGAGGTGGAGCTGGTTCACGGGTGCTGTCATCTCTTCCTGGCCGACTACCCTTTCGAGGGCAGCGAACTGGTCTACAGCGACCCGCCCTATCTGATGAGCACCCGCAAGTCTCAGCGCCGCTACCGCTATCGCTACAGCGATGCGGATCACGAGGCCCTGCCGGGGTTGCCCGGGGGCCTGCCCTGTTCGGTGATGATCTCCGGCTATCCCTCGGCTCTCTACGACAGGATCCTGGAGGACTGGCACAGCGTGTCGGTCCGGGTGATGAACCAGGCCGGGGTGGTGACGGAGAAGATCTGGCTCAACTTCACGCCGGACCGGCCTCGCTGGCACGCCTGCGCGGGCCGCAACTTCACCGACCGCCGGCGCATCAAGCGCAAAGCGGCCAGCTGGGCGCGACGCTGCCGGGCGAGCGGCTCGCCGTGCTGGCCGCGGTCATGGAGGTGGAGGCCGAGTGATGGCGACGGTGAACGCGGCATCGCGGCGGCAGGAGTTCGAGGACGAGAAGGCCCGCATCGCGGCGCTGCGAGCGGACGGCAAGGTGTCCCGGGACGTCGATGCAGCGATCCGTGTCCTCACCGCCCTGCTGAGCATCCTGATCACAGTCCTGCTGGAAAGGACGACTCGCAAGGGGTCGCAGAACTCCAGCCTGCCGCCGTCGCAGACGGACAAGGACGAGACCGCGCGGCGCAAGGGCGCCAGCGGCAAGGGCGCGAAGCAGAACCGGCAGACCGGCGCCGGCCTGCGCAAGACCACCGTCAAGGAGACGGTCGCCGTCGAGACCTGCGAGGCCTGCGGCGGCGGCCTCTCGGACGTCGATGCGATCGGCCGGGAACGCCGCATCCTCTTCGACATCGTGTTCGAGGTCGTCGAACGCCGCGTCGATGCCGAGGTCAAGGAATGCCCCGAATGCCTGGCCCGCACCAAGGG
>MPMP01000007.1 GCA_002238565.1 Albidovulum sp. bin36 | reverse complement strand
ACATCCAGAACGGTTCGGCTCAAATTAAAAGATAGCTTCAAGCAGACAGACTTCTATGGGAGCGAATACGTTTGGCTCAACGAGCGGATAAAAAACTCACGTGACGACGTGACCGGACTGGACGCCTACAAGATTGAAGGCAGTTTCGCGTACCCCAACTTGATGACGGGCCGCGTGACGGAAGCCTCTGCCTTCGGCGGTGGGTCGTTGACGTTGGAGCCTCCCTGCAAGGAACCCGTCTTGCGTGAAATGAAGATCGCCAACTTTGGCAAATCCATTCTTGGCTTCGCGATGGACGCCAATGACTTCTTCCATTTCGACAATCTGCGGACCTACTTTCCGAATCTCGCCAGCGCGTCACAGTTTATCCTCTCCGAAACCTATCTTGGCGGCGTGACGGTGAGCGTGCGCGGCTTGCCCGATGACCTCGACAATCTGACTGCTCGGCAAAAGGTGGACATTGCGCGATACGTCCTGCACCAGATCGAAAACGGGGTGAAACACGAAAGCGTTGAATTTGTCGGCACCAAGGACTTCAAGCCGCATCCCATCAAGGACCGCTTCACCGACAGGACACTGACGCTGCGCATCGAAGGCGAGACAGGCAAGAGTTGGGTGAAGCGCGAAACCGAAGTTGCGGGACTGGAACAGATCGACTTGAGCAGCAAGGACTGGCATGCGTATGACGACAACTATGGCACCGATCAGGAAAAGCAGTTCATAAGATACCTGAACGACCAGGCAGGCCGACTCTATGACCTGTATGACGAATTCTTCCTGCTGCGAAATGAGAAAGCCGTAAAACTGTTCGCCTTCGACAACGGGCAGGCATTCGAGCCTGACTATGTTTTGTTCCTTCGCAGGAAAGGTTCTGATGTCAGTTCCATCCTTCAACTGTTCATCGAGCCGAAAGGACAACACCTGAAGAAGCTCGACAGTTGGAAAGAGACCTTCCTGAAAGACGTCCGGCACAGGGCGGAACTCAAAACGGTCTTTCAAGGACGCGACTACGCCGTATTCGGATTGCCGTTCTTCAACGAAGCCGGACAGGAAAACACCGCCTTCAAGGCAGCGGTCCAGAAATTCATGGACGATTAAGGAGAGTTGGAATGCAGCAAGAAAATGGTCCACGAAAGGATTCGACATGTCGGAGGATCGGGCAATGAGCGACAGAGATGACGTAAGCGACCAAAAACACGAAGTGGACTATGACGAAGTGCTTTCACGGTCGTATCAACCGACCAAGGCGGACATGGAGCGTGACGTGAGCGTTTCGGTATCGCCGGAGCGTCTTGCGGACGCGGTTCTCAAGGGAGGTGCGCCGCGCCGCGAAAGTTGAGCGGGCGGCTTGGGCACTATCGTATATAATTCCCATTTTTTCCCTAAAGTTTGGGCCTTATTGTCGCTGTCGGCCGCTTCTGCGATCTAGCACCGCGACTGAGACACGGCTGCGGCAGGAAGCCCCAGCAATGCGACAACGACAAATGCCCGGTCTCTCGGGTCGCGCTTGCCACGTAACACGCGGGAAGATAATTGAGGCTGTGCAAAGTTAGCCATGCGACGATGCAAGGTTAGGCAACACTTTTAGTATCTTCTTTTTCGACGGGTGCGCTGGCAAGGAAAAGTAGGCACGATCAGGCGAGGACAAAAATTTGAATACCAGCGAAGAAAATTCAAACGAAAGACCTCTTCTTATCAAGAGGTACGCAAGCCGAAGGCTCTATAACACTGAAACGAGCGACTATGTGACGCTCCAGGAAATCGCAGGCATTATCCGAGCGGGCAGGGAAGTCCAGATCGTAGACCTAAAGACCGGCGACGATTTAACCAGGCAGTATTTGATTCAGATAATTGCCGAATACGAAGCTAACGGCCAGCAAGTCCTGACAGCCGACATCCTTACGGAAATCGTTCGATCCTATACGGACCATGCCACGGCATTTCCGGAATTTCTGCGCAAGTCCTTCGAGATATTTCAGCAGAACCAGCAGAGCATAGTCAACGGATTCAAGCAGTTCGGAACGCCTATCGTTTCGGTCAAGGAATTGCAGGAACGGCAAAGGGAGTTTTTCCAGCGCATGATGGGCGGCTGGACATTTGCGGAAAGCCCGCGAACCGAGCAGTTCGCCGAGCGTGCGAACGATGAGGAACAAAAAGACCGCGAAATCGAGTCAATCAAGCGTCAGCTTGCCGAACTGCAATCGAAGGTAGCGGATCTTTAGGTCTTGAATGCCGCGCGACTCGGAATTGATTCCGCGTCAGAGGCGGTCCTTGAACGAAAGCCAGGAAAGGGCGGCCGCCAAAAGGAATTTTCGAAGTGCCGGACCGCCGGGGAACTTTGGCGCTTCAAGGCCGGAGAATAGCTCGAATTCGGACGAAGACGACGAGACGGAATCGGCAAGAATTCTACCGGCCATGCACGCCAGCGCGACGCCGTGTCCCGAATAGCCCGATGCCGAAAGGATATTGCTCGACGGACGGATGAAGAAGGGCATGCGATTAACGGTAATCGCCAGAGTGCCTCCCCACGCATAGTCGATGGATGCGGATCTCAGCTGGGGAAAAATTTTTGTCATCGGCCTCCGGACAAGTCTTGCAATATCCGAAGGAAATTTCGAGCGGTAGTTTTCGCCGCCGCCGAACAGAAGCCGCCCGTCTTCCGATTTCCGAAAATAGCTAACAACGAATCTTGTATCGAACGCCGCCGAGTCGAAGGGCAGAATTTCTTTTCCCAGGTCGCCGAGAGGCTCGGTAGCCGCGATAAAATTGTTGATTGGCATAACTCTTGCTTCAATCGCATCGCATAATCCGCCGACATAGCCATTGCAGGCGATAATCGCCTTGCCGCTCCTAATCCGGCAGTTGTCGGTCCGAAGCACAACGCCGCTTCCAACGTCGTCTATAGATTCAATTGCCGTAGATTCGCAGATCGTCGCGCCGGCGCCGACCGCCGCCCTTGCAAGTCCCGATGCGAATTCAAGCGGATGGAGATGTCCCGCGCCCCAGTCGACGACGCCGCCG
The DNA here is from genome assembly GCA_002238565.1 of Albidovulum sp. bin36. Classification (GTDB taxonomy): domain Bacteria; phylum Pseudomonadota; class Alphaproteobacteria; order Rhodobacterales; family Rhodobacteraceae; genus JAPPFL01. The sequence goes on along the minus strand of MPMP01000007.1, from coordinate 83,100 downwards.
GCGAAAACCTTCGAGCCGATGAATCTTTCCATGGATTTTCTATCCAGGGGCTCGTTTTTTTCGTACCCGTAGCGACGTTCCAAATGTCGCGCATACGCTTGCTGATTCCGAGCTTCCTTTTGGGTCCAAGCCGCCGTAACAACTCCCGGCTTGTAGCGGCAAGCGATGGAGTGGCGTTCAATGAGCCGAGCAACGAGAGTTTTGGCATCTTCTGCGGCGTTCCAAAATCTCGCGGCCGCGGTATCGCCGACCGTCCTTTCAAGCGCATGCTGGTCTAGGCGCTGGCCGCTGCCAACCTGGCCTCCGTTTCTGCCCGAAGCTCCGAATCCGATTCTCTCCTTTTCCACCAGCAAGACCGAGCGGCCGCGCTCAGCAAGGTGCAGCGCCGCCGACAAGCCGGTGTAGCCTCCGCCAACGACGCAGACATCGGTATCGACATCGCATTCAAGGCTCCTAAATTCCGGAAGGGATTTCGCGGACGCGGCATACCAGGTGTTCGGGTGTCCATTCGCCAATTTTTTCATTGTTCAAGCTGCGCATCTCAAAGTCAAAAATGCGTTTCAATAATCGAATCTAGCGCAAGTCGAGATGCCTTCAAGCGACGATTGAAAGATGGTTTGATTTCGGTGGCCGCGATCGGCGCCTGAATTGCGAGACTTGGATTTCATTTGGCGGATAGCGTTCCGGAGGTTCTCTTTTCGAGCGGTGCATTCGAATTAGGACTTGTCGCAACTGCTCAATCCCATTTTTTGGCGTGCCGGAAAAACGCATTTACAGCATGTCAGCGGTCGTGCCGATTAGCTTTATCTCGATTGCGACGAGATGTCGACGGATGTGCAGAATTGCGGGATTCTGGCGATTCCCCGCGCTTTTACGGTATTGCCATTTTTTCACTATTGCTTGACTCTTATTGTCGCCGCCGGGCGCTTGGCCTTTGTCATGTTCACTGTTCTGCCTTGTTCGACATTTTTGCAGGCTTTGCGCAGCGTTTCCGTCGTCAAACCCGCCTAGCGGAAGCCGTTGGACTCGGCGATGAAGGCGGGTTCGCGGAGACGATGAGCGCCGCAGCGCGGCGGCGACCGCGCAGGTCGTAGCCTGGGCGCGAGGCCCGGCTGATCCTATAGCCGGATTGATCGGAAAGGAAAATCCGACACTTGATATCCTCTGGCTCACTGGAAAACTGGCCCGAGGGCTGAACTGCAATTGGCGAACAAAATAACTGCATAACTTCCGCGCGAATCCGCAGCATTCGGGAAGGCGGTGCCGACGGAACGCCATTTGCCGCCGTCACCTCGAGATATCGATGGCCATGAAATTGTTCCCCCATTGCTTGCAGCCAGAGTATTCGGGGATTGATTTCAGCTCGATCGGCGCGATAATCGATTTACCGGTGGCCGCGAAGGCGGGGTCAATAATGTCGATCCTACGTCTGCACCGCGATGTTGAATTCAGATCGAATTTTGGCATCGGCTATCGGATCAATCAGCGGGCTTTTCGAGTCGGCCAGAATTTTGTGCTTTCGAGCGATCGCCGACTGAATGAGGTCCGGCTTGTCGCGCTCGGCCCATTCCTTCGGGCTGCTGCGGTCTGCAACGGAAGGGTAAACATAGTCCTTCTGCATAAGATCGAGCGTCTGAGGATGCCCCAAATAATGGCCCGGTCCGGAAAGGCATACGGATTTCATGGCCTCGATGCTTATGCTGTCCGCCGAAACCTCGATGCCTTTCAAGCATCGGAGAGCCTGCCCGATCAGGTCGTCGCCGAGAATTAGCGACTCCTGCGAGAATCCTAATAGCGAGGCGTGCATTCCCGCCGATTCGTACACCATGTTGAGGCCGCTCAATCCGGCGAGAACGTTGGACATCGCCTGTTCCCAGCCGGCTTGCATGTCGGGCAACTTGGAATCGGCGATGCCCGCCGCGGCTCCGCCCGGCAATCCGTAGAAATGATGCATCTGAGCGCAGCCAGCCGCAAGCAGCGCCTGCTCGCCCGAACCTCCGGACATTGCGCCAGTACGGAGATCCGAAACGAAAGGCCAAGTGCCGAAAATCGCGGGATGTCCGGGGCGAACCGCATTGACGTAGACGACCCCGGCAAGGCATTCGGCAACCGCCTGGGCGATGGCGGTCGCGAGCGCGGCGGGCGCGGTCGCGCCGGCCTGGCCGGCCGAAAGCAGTAGAATGGGCATGCCGCCGCGAATGCATTTCTCCATCGTACGGCAGCTTTCCTCGGCGAAAGTCATCGGCGGCACGACAAAGCAGTCGGAAAGCGATGCAAAGGGACGGGCGCGCCACTCGGCTTCTCCGCCCGCGACAAGGTGCAGCAGACGCAGCACGCCGTCGACGTAGTCCGGTTCCGTGATGCTCGTACCCACGTGCTTGCTAGTCCCGGCGCAGCAAGCGTAGGCCGTATTGATATCCATATCGAAATTGTCGGCAATGTCCCGGCAAACCATCGTTCGCTGAAAAAAATGGACATTGTCGAGCGCGTGGGCGATTTGGGCCGATTGATAGAGGTCCGCGCTGGTAGAATCCCGGTACTCCCTGTTCACCGCATCCACTACGTGGACGGCGGCGCCCGCCGTGCCGAAATAAACGCGCTTGCCGCCGACCCTCAAATCGAAGTTTCTGTCCCGCGCGAAGAGACTGATTTCGGACGGCGCGAGTGCAATCATGTCTTCAACCAAGGATCTCGGGAAGCGAATTCGACCGTCGTCGCCTTGTATCGCGCCTGCTTCCTGGAGAATGGCCGCCCCGGAATCGGGCGCGTTCGCGAATCCTATGATTTCCAGCGCATTCATAGCGGCTTCGTGCAATTTCAATACGTCGACGTCTGACAGCGGTTTGAAAAATCCGCCTTCCATCCCGCCGCGAATAGGACGAACGCTTTCTTCAAGCGGTTGCGACCTGGCCTTGATCTTCGCCGCTCGGCCGCCGGGCCTGCGCGACGGTACAATATTCGCTAACGTCATCGATCTCGCCTCGCTCTATGCTTTGACGCGCTTTCCCGCAGGATCGTATAGGGGCCTGAGGGAGGCTTTCGCCGCTATCCTTCTTCCCGCAACTTCGATTTCATAGCGGGATGCAAGAACTTCGCCCGCGGTCTCGCCCTTGCAGGGAACGTATCCGAGCCCGATCGCCGCGCCTAGGAAGTGACCGTAGTTGCCGGACGTCAGATAGGACACGACATTGCCGTCCCTGACTATCGGCTCGTTATGGTAGAGGAGGGGATCGGGGTCCTGAAGCATGAACTGAACCAGCATCCGCTCCTTCCCGCCTTCCAGCTTTTTTAGAACGGCATCTCGGCCGATGAAGTCGCTCTTTTCGGTTTTTACGGCAAAGCCAAGTCCGGCTTCGACAACGTGGTCCTCGTCCGAAATGTCGTGACCGAAGTGCCTGAAGGCCTTTTCGATTCGGCAGGAATCAAGAGCGTGAAGCCCGCACAACGCGCCGCCGGTCCGAAGCCGGGCCTCGTCGAGAGTTTCGAATACGTGCGCCGCCTGGTCGGCTGAAGCGTAGATTTCCCATCCAAGCTCGCCGACGTAGCTGATGCGGTGCGCTCGAGCAATGCCAAGGCCGATTTCGATCTCTCGCGCCGTGCCGAACGGATGCCCCTCGTTTGAAAAGTCGCACGGGCTGGCATGCCGCATCAATTCCCTCGCTCGCGGCCCCATGACGCAAATGGCGGCCTCGGCGGCCGTCGCATCGAAAATCGCCGCGAATTCGGAATCCAGCAGGTGCCGGCGAAGCCAGGCCAGATCTCGCTGAATCGTGGCGGCGGGAACGACGAGGAGAAACCGGTTGCCGGAAAGCCGCGTAACGGTCAGGTCGCATTCGATGCCGCCGTTTTCGTTCAGCATCTGGGTATAGACGATTTTGGAGTTTTCGACATCGATATCGTTGGCGCATACTCGCTGCAGAAACCGGACCGAGTCGCGCCCTTCCACCAGAATTTTACCGAATGAAGACAAATCGAACAATCCGACTCCGCCGCGTACCGCCAGATGCTCCGACCGGGAATTCTCGAACCAGTTTTGCCGCTTCCAGCTGTAGGCGTATTCGCGTTCCTGGCCTTCGTTCGCGAACCAGTTCGCCCGTTCCCATCCCGCGGTTTCGCCGAATACGGCGCGGCGCGCCTTGAGATGCTCGTGAAGAGGCGATCGCTTAATGCCGCGAGCGGTATCGGGCTGGCGAAATGGAAAGTGGTCGGCATATAGCAGGCCGAGAGATTCCTTGACGCGCTCGCGCAGGTAGAATCTGTTTTTCTGAAACGGCTGCGCCCGCCGAATGTCGACTTCCCACAGATCGAACGGTGGCGAGCCGCTGTCAATCCACCGCGCCAGCGCGTAACCGGCGCCGCCCGACGAGACGATCCCAATCGAATTGTATCCGGCTGCGACCCAATAGCCGGGCAGTTCCGGCGCTTCGCCCAGGTAGTATCTGTTGTCGGGCGTGAAGCTTTCCGGACCGTTGAAGAAGGTATGTATGCCCGCCTCGGCGAGAATCGGCAGTCGGTCGATGGCCTTTTCAAGTATGGGATCGAAATGATCGAGGTCTTCGGGCAATTGATCGAAGCAGAAATTCTCGGGTATTCCGTCCATTCCCCAGGGCTTTGCCACGGGTTCGAATGCGCCAAGCATGATTTTGCCGGCATCTTCCTTATAGTAGGCGCATTCGTCGGGAACGCGCAAAGTCGGCAGCTGTTCAAGCCCCTTGATCGGCTCGGTCACGATGTAGAAATGCTCGCATGCGTGAAGCGGAACGACGACTCCCGAACGCGCGGCGAGTTCGCGCGCCCACATGCCGCCGCAGTTGACAACGACATCGGCCTCGGTCCGCCCGCATTCGCTTCCGCTGCGCCAATCGACGCCCTTCGCGCGACCGCCTTCGACCGCGACTCCAAGCACTTCGACTCCTTCCAGAACTTTCGCGCCGAACTGCCTGGCGCCCTTGGCGAGCGCCCGCGCGATGTTGGCGGGATCGCACTGCCCGTCCTCCGGGAGGTATACGCACGACAGCACGTCGTCGAGATTTACGTGCGGATACATTGTCTGAGCTTCGCCTTTTGAGATTTCGTGCACTTTTACGTCGAATGCGCGCGCCAGCGACGCTTGGCGAAGCAATTCTTCCTTTCTTTCCTCGGTCAGGGCTATTGAAATCGATCCCGAAAGCCGCAGTCCCGTGGCTATGCCGGTTTGCGATTCAAGTTCCGCGAATAGCTCCGCCGAATACTTCGCCATTCGAGTTAAATTCTTGGACGCCCGCAATTGGCCGACAAGCCCGGCCGCGTGCCAGGTCGTGCCGCAAGTAAGCTCCCTGCGCTCGAGAAGGACGATCTCGGACCAGCCGAGGCTTGCCAGATGATAGGCGACCGAGCAGCCGGAGACCCCGCCGCCGATGATGACGGCCCGGGCTTTCGATGGAGGTAGGCTCGAAGTCATTCGCCGCTTTCTCCGCTAGCTGCGATTCGCAGCTTCAGGCCCGCAAACGCAGGTTGCCGGGGTCCCACAGCGGCTTGTCCTCCTGCACGACGGCTGAATAAGATTCGCCGTAAATCTCGATCTCGAGGCTTGTTCCGGGCACGGCATGCCGCGACTCGACCATGGCCAGCGCTATCGACGCTCCGACCCGGTATCCCCAGGCGCCGGACGTGGTTTCGCCGACGACCCGCCCATCCTTCCAGATTGTCGACATGTAGGGAGCGTCGTATTCGCCCGCATCTACGACGAGCGTCGCAAACTTCTTCTTTACGCCCGCCTGCTTTTCCTTCAGCAGAGCGAGCCGCCCCGGAAATTCCTGCGGCTTGCCGAACCGGATGAATCGATCCAGGCCGCCTTCGAGAAGCGAGTAGTCCGTCGATAAGTCGCCTTTCCAGGCGCGATAGCCCTTCTCGATTCTCAGGCTGTCGAGCGCCCACATTCCAAACGGCTTGGCGCCGGCTTCCAGCACGGCTTCGTAGAGCTTGGGCATGTGCTGCATTTCGGCGTGAATTTCCCATCCCAGCTCGCCGGCGTAGCTAACCCGGGCCAGCGCGGCATCGACGCCCGCCACCTGCGCAATTTGATGAGAGAGCCAGGGCAGCTCAAGATCGGCTTCGGGGGCGATGGATTCGAACAGCTTTCGGCAGTCCGGCCCCGTAACGATCAGAGTCGAATAGTCTTCGGTACAGTTGGAAATCGAAAATTCGGCATCTTCGGGCGAATTCTTTTGCAAGAGTTCCAAATCGTGCCACTCCGCTCCGGCGGCGGTGATAAGCGTGAAGTGATTGTCCGCGTGCCGAAGAACCGACATTTCCGTCACGATCCTTCCGCGGCCGTCCGAAAAATAGGCAAGGTTCAAGCGCCCCGGGGCGGGAAGCCCCCCGGCAATTCTCGTGCGAAGCCAGTCGGCGGCGCCGTCGCCCGAAAGGTTGAAGCGCGCGAATCCCGGAAGGTCCAGTACGCCGGCCGAGTCTCGCACCGCTTCGCATTCCTCCCTGATTCTCCGCTCCCAAGGACCCGAGCGCGTCCAGCGTTGGGTTGCTTCCTCCGAGGTGTCGTCGCCGGGCCGCGCGAACCAGTTGGCCCGCTCCCATCCGTTGTAGGCGCCCATCTGCCCCCCGAGCTCCAGGATTCTGCCATGCAGAGGCGAAAGCTTCTTGTCCTTGCCGGCGGGCCAGCGGTGCCAGGGAAAATGAATCGCGTATTCGTGCCCGTAAACTTCCTTGGCCTTGGCAATGCAGTAGTCGCGGTCGGCGTAGGCGGTGTAGCGGCGAGGATCGCAGGACCACATGTCCCACTCGGTTTCGCCCTCCGTTAGCCATTCGGCCAGGACCTTTCCCGCGCCGCCCGCCTGGCAGATTCCGAAAGTGAAAACGCAGGCTTCGAAGGCGTTTGGAACGCCCGGCATCGGCCCGATCAAGGGATTCCCGTCCGGTGCGTACGGAATCGGGCCGTTGATGACCTTGCTCAATCCGGCGGTTCCAAGAATCGGCACTCTTGCCACGGCATCGTCGAGGTACCATTCGAGCCTATCCAGATCGTCGGGATAAAGCTGGAACGAGAAGTCGTCCGGCATCGGGTCGCCGTCGTCGATCCAGTGGGCGCGGCATCCGCGCTCGTAGGGACCCAGATTCATCCCGAACTTTTCCTGGCGAAGATAGTACGAAGAATCGACGTCGCGAAGAAGAGGCAGTTTTTTTCCGGCTTCCTGCGACCATTCCTTGAGTTCGGGAATTTCTTCGAACACCATGTACTGGTGGCTCATGGCGACCATCGGCACGTCGCGACCGAACATTTTTCCGACTTCCCGGGCATAATAGCCCGCGGCGTTGACAACGAACTCGCACCTAATTTCGCCTTTGGGCGTTTCCACGATCCATTCGCCGCCCTCGCGTCGCGCGCCGGTAGCCGGCCGAAATCTTTCAATCCTCGCGCCGAGGTCTCGGGCGCCCTTGGCTAGAGCCTGGGTCAGTTGCGACGGGTCTATATCCCCGTCGCAGGGATCGTAGAGCGCGCCTGTCAAGTCGTGAGTTTCCAGGAACGGATAACGCGAGCGAAGCTCGTTCGCGCCCAGCAGTTCCAAATCCATTCCCTGATACCGGCCCATGCCATGTACCTTGCGGAATTCGATCATTCGTTCGGGAGTGTGCCCCAGGCGAAGCGATCCGGTTACGTTGTAGTTCATCGGATAGTCGACTGCGTCGGCCAGGCCGCGATATAGCTCGGCCGAATAGCGCTGGACGTTCATAATCGACCAGGATGAAGAAAACGTCGGCACGTTGCCTGCCGAATGCCATGTCGAACCGGCTGTTAGCTCGTTCTTCTCCAGAAGCAGGCAGTCGCTCCAGCCTGCTAGCGCCAGATGGTAGAGGCAGGATGCGCCGACAGCCCCGCCTCCAATAATAACGACACGCGCCTGCCCCGTTCTATCCGCCATCGATTCGCCCTTGTCTGCCGCTCGGAGCCATTGAATCGCGGTCTGCCGCGCTTTAAGCCGTCAAGCGAGAAATTCCTGTTCTCCGTATTGTTGGCATCCCGATAAATGCCGCCGTTCTCCTCTTCGCGCCCAGGCTGCGACGCTCCGCCGATTTATTCCCCACGAATCGCAAGTATGATGCGAACTATCGGAATAGCAAGAAATTTTTAGCGTCGGCGCGACATTGGCTAGAGCGCCCGGCGGCGGAATGCCGGCATTGCGAACCGGGAGTTAAGAATCGAGCGACGCGGGCTGCGACCGGTTGCCGACAAGTGGAATTCGGATAGATCGTTCCCGCAGGCGAAAAAAATTGGAAATTCACAAGCCGGGGTTTTGCGCGCCGTTCGCGCACGCGCTCGGATTCAGGAAGAATTCGGCGATTTCCGAGGCGACAAAATCGGAATCCGACGGGTTGCCGAGACGGTCGATGGCTTCGCGAAGAAGTTCATCCGGAACAATGCCTCGGCCTCTCAATTCGATAAGCCTTGCAATGAATCCGCCGTCGAATTCCGGATGCGGCTGAATGGAAATCGCCCTGCCGCCGTACTCGAGCATGGCGAACTCGCAATTTGGGCTCGTTCCAGCAACTTTCGCGCCGGCGGGCGGTTCGACGACTTGATCCTGGTGCCAGGCATTGAGCTTGACGCGGCGTCCCTTGAATTCGTACTCGTTGAGGCCGACGGACCAGCCGCCCTTGAATTTTTCTACCCGTCCGCCCAAGGCATGAGCCAGGATTTGGTGGCCGAAGCAAATTCCCGCCACCGGCGAAGCCGCGTCGTAGCAGCCGCGCAGAAACGCGGCCAGCGGCTGGATCCAGTCGTGATCCTCGTAGACCGCGAATCTGGATCCCGTTATCAGCCAGCCGTCCGCGTCCGAATGCGAATCGGGAAGTTCGCCGTCAACGACGTTCCATGTTTGAAAGTCGAATCCCCTCCCGCCCAGCAGGCGGCTGAACATGTCGTCGTAGTCGCCGAAATCCGGTTTGAGGTCTTCGACGACATGGCCGGTTTGCAAAATTCCAATCCGCACTGTCATTCCTCGCTGATTGATTCGGGCTTCATCGCCTAGGCGCAAACAGCTGCGTAAACGCGATTCGGAGCCGTCGGCCGGGCCGCCGCGCTACGATGTTGCCGGCGCGGCGGCGGAAGGATTTCCGACGGCCTCATATTGCTCCGCGGTCAAATTTGCCAGCCTCCTGTATCCGATTATTTCAGCGTCGTCGCCCTGGAGCAGCGTCAAGGACTCCGTGATCGCGACGAATAGATCATTCGCCAATTCCGGAAACGCGGTAATAAAGGGCAGTCCCGGCGTCGGGACGGTCCTGCCGACCTCGCGAAGCGAAGCTGCGAAGCTGTCGAATCGCCGCATCAGCCGCCACGAGTTCGCGTCCAGGGCGGCAAGATCGGCGCGGCGTTCCGCGACCGCTCGGGCCGAAGACAAATGGCTGCCGGTTTCAAGAAGGCTGCCGAATTCAATGCCGATTCTCCGGGCTTCCGCTAGCGGCGCGGCCCATCCCGATTGAGAGGATTGCGCATTGTATGCGAGGCGGCATCCGTCGAACTGCCGAAATTCGCGCCGCTCGTCTCCGACCCGGGCAACCAGGCAGCTGAAGTAATATCCCGGCGGGGTTTCGCGGTGCCCGTAGTCCGGAGTTCCGACCAGGGTCGCCTTGCCCTTTAGGAATGTTCTCAAGGGCAGCCCGCACGTCTGCGAAAGCAGCAGGTTTTCGTCCGTCCATGCGAGTTCAGCCGCGCGATGCCCTCTGACCAGGCGTCTGGGCGCCCGGAGGCCGCCGTCTTGAAGACGGCTGCGGATATGCGCCCAAAGCCGGTCGAAAGATTCTTCGGTTTCCGGCCGGTCGTACATCGGAAGGCTAGCGATCATCCTATGCGCTTGGCCGCGCTTTGGCGCGCCAATGCGCTGTCTCGGTCGTTAACGCCGAGGAGCTTGACCGCGAGCCTCATGATCCCGTCCTCGTCGTGATCTCTCGTTCCGTCCGCAAGCGCGACTTCCCAGAGTTCCTCGACAATTCCGAATCTTTCCTCAAACGGCACCGACTCCTTTATGGCTCGCGTGAATTGAACGGAATCGAGAGCCTCCTCTTCAATTTTCTCCGCCCTGAGGCGAAGATTTTCCGCTTCGCCGGCCTGCAGGCCGAATCGCCGGGAGAGAACTATATCTATTTGCGACTTTTCCTGTTCGGCGTAGTCCCGGTCTGAACGCGCCACGCGAATGAGCAGGGCGGCCAAGGCGAGCCGCGCCCGTTCGTGCCCGGAATCCGCCGGAGCCTCGGCCCTCGGAGGACTTGCTAGCCTTTTCAAAAGCGACGAAAGCATTTTCAAATTGTCCGTCGACCGCCGCCCGGTCGGCGGCAGCGCCACAATACTTCGAGAATTGCGCGTGTCAAAACCGTCGACGAAACTTCTTTTGGCCGCGCGTTCGGGCGCCGTTTGCATTTTGCTCGCCGCCGGCACCTGAAACGCGGCTCCGCGCCGGAGCGGGCGGCCGATACCGCGCGCCATTCATCGATCTCCCTGAATTCGGTCAATCTCATTCGTCCTTGCTTGAAATGCCCCGAAAAAGCGACCTGAACGGTAGAATCCATAAGATTCCGAGCGACGCGTAGATTCCAAGCTCGACAAGGACGTGCGGCCGCTCGATCAGGTCGACGAGGTTGACCGCCGCGACGATGTAGACCGGTCCAATGACGCATAGCAGGAAAAGGGTCCAGCGGCGACGCGCCTTTTTCGACATGCTCACGGCTCCCGGAACAGATTGTCCAAAACGATAGTGGCGTCGCGCCCAGGCGACGTCGAGAGGATTTTGACCGGGCATTCGATCAAAGCTTCTATTCGACGGATATATGCCAGGGAATTCGCGGGAAGGTCTTCGAGGCGCCTTGCGTTCGAGGTCGGTTCTGTCCAGCCCGGCAACGTTTCATAGACCGGCCTTGCCCGCGCCTGCTCGTCGGCGAGCGGCGGCAGAAACTCTCTGAATTCGCCGTCGATGTCGTAGCCGACGCCGATCTTTATCTCGCTCATGCCGTCCAATACGTCTATCTTGGTCAATGCGACGGCATCGGCTCCCGAAATGCGGCAGGCTTGCCGGACCATGGCGGCGTCAAGCCAGCCGCAGCGCCGAAGCCTTCCCGTAACCGTGCCCGTTTCGCGTCCGACCTCGGCCAGCCGATTGCCCGTGCCGTCGTTCAGCTCCGTCGGAAACGGGCCGGATCCGACCCGCGTCGAATAGGCTTTGCAGATTCCCAGCACGCGGTCGCGAGCGCTGGGCGAGGCTCCGGTACCGGTAAACGCATTCGCCGCGACAGTAGACGAAGACGTAACGAACGGGTAGGTTCCGAAATCGATATCGAGAAAGGTTCCCTGGGCTCCCTCGAAAAGCACGTTCATGTTCGAATTCCGCGCATCGTGCAAAATTTCCCAAATAGGCTTGGCGTAGCGCAGGATTTTGGGCGCGACCTCCAGAAGGCTTTCATAAATCCGCCGCGCATCGGGAGCATTCATCCCGAAGCCCTTTCGCAGCGCCGCGTGGTGCTCAAGCAGCCCGTCAAGCCTTTGGCGAATCGTCTTTTCGGAAGCCAGGTCGCAAACCCTGATTGCGCGTCGGCCAACCTTGTCTTCATAGGCGGGGCCGATTCCGCGGCCTGTTGTTCCGATTTTGGATTTTCCAGCCCTCTCTTCCCGCATTATGTCGAGTTCCGCGTGCACGGGAAGAATCAGCGACGCATTGCTGGCGATTGCCAGGTTTCGCTCGCTGACGGCGATCCCCATTGAATCGAGCGACTCGATTTCGTCGACCAGCACCCAGGGGTCGATCACGACTCCGCTGCCGATTAGCGACATCACCCCGGGCCGAATCACGCCCGACGGCAGCAGCGAAAGCTTGAAGACGCGATCATCCACGACAAGCGTATGGCCCGCATTGTGCCCGCCCTGGAACCGAATGACGATATCCGCGTCGGCGGCAAGGAAATCGACGATCTTCCCTTTGCCTTCGTCTCCCCATTGGAGGCCGACGGCTACTATGTTGGCCAATGTTACGGAATCCTGTCTTGCCTGATTTCAGCGTCGGATATCGTCATTGGCGCGGAGCGGCAACCGAATTCGGCATTCTCCCGGGCCGGCGGGCGTGCCGCGAATCCTTTCACCGAAAGCGCCTCGAGATCTCGGCAATCCCGATACGTTTCCATTCAGTGGAATTAACGCAGACAAGGCGCTTGAAGCTCGGGCGACAAACGCATACATGATACCCGTTCGCTTTGAATGGCGGACCGCAGACGGCCAGGTCGATAATGAGCAACGTTGCACTCGTCATCCAATTGATTCTCGCGCTGATCCTGATCGGAATCGTACTCCTTCAACGTTCCGAGGGCGGCGGGCTAGGAATCGGCGGCGGAGGTGGAGTGATGACGGGGCGCCAGGCCGCGACCGCGCTAGGCAAGGTGACTTGGCTGGTCGCAGCAGCATTCCTGGCGACTTCCCTCGCGCTAACCATTCTGACCGCTCGAGAGCAGGCGGGTGATTCCGTAATCGAAAGAGTCGGGGTCGATGCCATCAGCTCGCCAGGGGCCGAAGACCCCGCCGATCAGACCTTGGGCGATTCGCTGCTGCCGCCCGTGCTTCCGGACGCGCCGGCCTCACCTCCCAAAGCCGAATAATTCGTTCGAGGGCCATCCGCCCCTTTTTTCGCAGCTGCGCCCGCGAGGGCTAGCCGAGCGACGAGTTCCGGTTTCAGGTTCGCTTCGGCCGGCGGTTCGCATGCCGGACCGGAGTTTGCCGGAAAAAATTCTCGCGATTGACCGCTCCTGCGTGGCGGACGCGCCTTCGAGGCGAACGAAAAAGCGCATCCGGTCGAAATTTCGAGTCTTTCGACAGATTCGAATTGCTGAATTCGCGTCGAGGAGTTAATCTCCGAATCCCGTGAAGCAACCGAAAATCACGAATTCAAATCGCGCAAATTCGCGGGGATCCGAAAGAGATGACTAGGTACGTATTCATTACCGGAGGGGTCGTGTCATCCTTGGGCAAGGGACTTGCGTCGGCTGCTCTCGGAGCACTGCTTCAATCTCGCGGCTATACGGTCCGGCTTCGAAAGCTCGATCCGTATCTGAACGTCGACCCGGGAACGATGAGCCCCTTCGAACACGGCGAAGTCTATGTGACGGACGACGGCGCGGAAACGGATTTGGATCTCGGCCACTACGAGAGATTTACGGGGGTCGCCGCGCGGAAGTCCGATTCGATTTCATCCGGAAAAATATATTCGCAGGTTTTGGAAAAGGAGCGGCGAGGCAAGTATCTCGGCGAGACGATACAGGTGATTCCGCATGTAACCAACGAAATCAAGGACTTCATCGCTTGCGGCGACGGCGAAGTGGACTTCATGCTCTGCGAAATCGGGGGCACGGTCGGCGATATCGAGGGGCTGCCGTTTTTCGAGGCGATCAGGCAGTTTTCTCAGGAGCGCCAGCCGCGCCAATGCATATTCCTCCACCTCACGCTGGTGCCTTTCATAGAATCCTGCAACGAGCTGAAGACCAAGCCGACGCAGCATTCCGTCAAGGAATTGAGATCGATCGGGATTTCGCCGGACATATTGGTTTGCAGATCGCAAGGGCCGCTGCCCGAAAAGGTCCGAGAAAAGATTTCGCTATTTTGCAACGTTAGCCCCGGCGCCGTCGTTTCCGCGCCGGATCTGTCGTCGATCTACGAGGCGCCTGTCGCGTATCACGAGGAGGGCCTCGACGGGGCCGTCATCGACGCGTTCGGAATCGATCCGGCGCCGCGGCCCGACCTTTCAAGATGGAACGACGTTACGGAAAGGATGAACAATGCCGAAGGCTCCGTACGGGTCGCCGTCGTGGGAAAATATACCGAGCTCGGCGACGCGTACAAGTCAATCGACGAGGCGCTGTCGCACGGCGGCATCGCGAATCGAGTCAAGGTTTCGGCAAAATGGATTCAAGCCGAGATTTTTGAAAGCGAGGATCCTTCGCTGCATTTGGAGGGAGTCCATGCGATTCTTATCCCGGGCGGATTCGGCGTGCGAGGTAGCGAAGGAAAGATCTGCGCCGCGAAATTCGCGCGCCACAAGCTAGTGCCGTTTTTCGGAATTTGCTTCGGAATGCAGATGGCGGTTATTGAAGCCGCGCGCAATCTGGCCGGATTGGACGACGCGGGATCCGAAGAATTCGATCACGATAGATCGGAGGGAGGGGAGGCGCGGAAGAGTTTTAGCCGGGTCGTCTTTCACTTGAAGCAATGGGAGCAGGACGGCGAGACTCAAAGCAGGAAGCCGGACGACTTGAAGGGCGGGACCATGCGGCTAGGGGCCTATTCGGCCAGCCTTTCGCACGGCAGCAGAGTCGCGGATATTTATCGCGCGACGGAAATCTCCGAAAGGCATCGGCACCGCTATGAAGTCGACGTAAAGTACAAGGCGCTGCTCGAGAAGCACGGCTTGTCATTCTCCGGCATGTCGCCGGACGGGAAACTGCCCGAAATCGTCGAGATTTCGAATCATCCCTGGTTTATCGGAGTGCAGTTCCATCCCGAGCTCAAATCCAGGCCCTTCGAGCCTCATCCGCTCTTCGCCGATTTCATTCGGGCGGCAAAAGAGCAGTCGCGGCTTGTCTAGGCATATCGAGGAGGGATTGCGCGATTCCGGGAATTCGGCGTTGAAGCTTCCAGTATCCGTATCGGAACCGGTGGCGATCGTCGGCGGCGGAAGGATTTTCGAAGGCGACCTGGCGAACGCATTGCGCATCGCCCGATTCGTTGTCGCCGCCGACGGCGGCGCGACCGCGGCGCTGGAATTCGGGCGCATGCCCGACGCGGTCGTCGGGGATCTCGATTCGCTGGGAGAGTCCGAATTGTCGCGAATTCCCGAAAATCGAATAGTTCGAATCGATGAGCAGGAAAGCACCGATTTCGCCAAGTGCGTGGCGAACGTCGACGCGCCGCTCTACGTCGCGGTCGGCTTTACCGGCGCGAGGCTGGATCACGAACTGGCGAATTTCAATGTTCTCGCCGCGAATTATGAAAGTGCCATTTTGCTGGTCGGAGAATTCGACGTTTGCTTCGCATTGGGATCGAGCTTCGCGATCGAACTGCCGCAGGGAACGAGGGTTTCCTTGTTTCCGTTCGCCGAGGTTTGCGGTTCGGGAAGCGGACTCAAGTGGTCTTTCGAACAGCTGCTGTTCTCGCCGACTGGACGAGTCGGCACTTCCAATGAAGCTTCGGGAGGCTTGGTGGAGCTGAAGTTTTCCTCTTCGGGCATCGTGGCGATTCTGCCGAAGCGGTTTCTGGAGCGAGCGGCGGAGGCAATTGTTCAATCGAGGAGTTCCGCGCCGCGACGAATTCGGTAGCGTCCGACTAGCGGCATTCGCGGCCATTCGGCGAGTTTCGCCGGGAACTCGCAAGAGCGAAAACTTGCAAGGCGGCCGGGAAGGGCGGGCGTCGGCAATGCGGACGCGAAAAACTCTTAGGCAGTGATCCGAACTCGCCCGCGAATTGCCTCGCGAACATCAAGTCGCTGATTCGGCACCGGGCATAGAGGCGTCCGTTAAGGACGCCGTATCCTCGCGGAGGGAGGGGTGCGACGATTGCGGGAGCGGAGCTCGCGATGGAGATTCGTCGCTGCAAGCCGAACAAGCAATTCCCGGGCTTTTTTCGGCGGCAAGCGACCGCATGATCAAAAATTCCGGGGGAAAGCCTCTAGCCGCCCGGAATTCGCCGTCGCCGGCGCGCGGAGCGAGCGACTAATTCAGAGCAATTCGCGAGCTGCGAGATTGCGCATCAGATGCGATGCCGACGCGCTCCAGCGTTCGCAGTCCGCGCAATGCGCGACCTCGTTGCTTAGGGCGCCGAAACCGGAAGACTTGATGGTGACGATATCGCGCAAATGGTGCGTAAAGCCGCCTCCTCGCGTATCTCGGTCCTTGGTGGGAGCGAATGGAGTGCCGCAGAACAGCAGGAATCCGTCAGGATAGGCGTGATTTTCGTCAAGGGTCTGCGAAGCCAGATCGGTGAGCGGCCGGCTGATAGTCGCCATGTCGCTCTCTGCTTCTAGCACGAAGCCGTCCTCGCCCTCGATTAGAAGGTCAATCGTCGCGTTCGCTATGTCTTCGAGGCGGAATTTTTCGTCGAATAGCCTTATGTACGGGCCAATGGAGCATGAAGCGTTGTTATCCTTGGATTTTCCGAGAAGCAGAGCCGAGCGGCCCTCGAAATCCCTAAGATTCACGTCGTTTCCAAGCGCAGCGCCGACGATGCTTCCTTTGGAATTGCATGCAAGCACCAGTTCAGGTTCGGGATTGCTCCAGATGGACTTCGGATGAATGCCGATTCGCGACCCGGTTCCCACGGCGGACAGAACCGGCGACTTCGTGAAAATTTCGGCATCGGGCCCGATGCCCACTTCCAGGTATTGCGACCAAAGGCCTTCTTCGATCAGCGCCTCCTTGGCGGCAGCCGCCCGTTCCGATCCCGGCTCAATGTCGAGAAGCCGCGTTCCGATCCTCTGGCCGATTCGATTTCGAATCTCCTCGGCGCGGTCGGGGTCGCCGTCGGCCCTTTCCTCGATTACCCTTTCTATCATGGATCCGGCGAAGGTAACGCCGCAGGCCTTGATGACCTGAAAGTCGCACGGAGCCAGCATCCACGGCTCGGTTTCGTTCCGAAGCCCTTCATTGGCGTTGCGCGCGATCAAGTCGGCGGCGCCG
The DNA here is from genome assembly GCA_002238565.1 of Albidovulum sp. bin36. Lineage (GTDB taxonomy): Bacteria > Pseudomonadota > Alphaproteobacteria > Rhodobacterales > Rhodobacteraceae > JAPPFL01. The sequence goes on along the minus strand of MPMP01000007.1, from coordinate 66,405 downwards.
ATTGGTTCGCCCTTAGCGCTTCCAAGATAATCGGCGGGATCGTCGAATTCGCAAATATCTCTCGCGGTGGGAGCGAGGCGCGACGTAACGTCCAGCAGTTCGCCGTCGCGGACCGTCGCTACGCAGGGACCGATGCCGGGGCGATAGCATCGCGCTAGAAAAACGCCGTCGTCCGGCGCGGACGGACCTTTCAAGTCAGGCATAGTATTGGCGGTTGCGTGCGCTTGTCGCGAGCGGCATTGAAGTCATCGTTGCGTATGTTCACTTTCACGGGAGCATGCCCTCCCGTTGCAATGACTCGGTTGATAGCAGACAGGCAGCCAAATGCAACGCCGTATCTGCCGCCGGCTTCGACTTCGGCGGAAAATATTTCGGGCGATCGCGCTCCGAATAGACATGATCGGCTGCGGAAAAGGACGATTTCGATCGCGGAATCCGGAGTCCGGCCGTCGCAAAGGCTGTTTCGCTGCGAGGAATCGACGCCGCCTTAGGAAAAATCGAGCATGCGGCGCCTCTGCTCCGAACCAGGGCGCTGGAGGAAGGATCGCGACTGGCTTCCGGCCCGGCCGTTCCGATTCGCGAACGTTCCCGCGAGCTGTTTCGCCGGCGCCCCGGCGGCGGCGATAATATTCCGGACGCGGCAATGCGGAGCAAGTAATTTTCCCCCGGCGCCGGGGTTCCGGCTATTGCTTTCGTTCGCGGTCGTTTTTCCATATACTGCGCGGAGGTTTCAAGTGCAGGGATTGGCAAAAATTGGACTACGATTTCATCGCGACGGAAAGCGGTCGGCGCATCGCGTATCGTCGGCAGGAAGGCGCCGGGCGGCCGGGCATTGTATTCCTGCCGGGGCTACGCTCCGACATGGAGGGAACGAAAGCGGTTTTTCTAGCCGAATTCTGCCGGGAGAATGGCTTGGGATACTTGCGCTTCGACTATTCGGGACACGGGCGATCGAGCGGGCGGTTCGAGGACGGCTGCATCGGGGACTGGGCCGAGGATGCGGCGGCGGCCGTCAATGAATTGACCGAGGGGCCGCAAATCCTTGTAGGTTCGTCCATGGGCGGATGGATCGCTCTATTGCTCTCGAAGAGTTTTCCCGAAAAAACCGCCGGCGTCGTAGGAATCGCCGCCGCGCCGGATTTCACGAAGGATTTCATAGCGGCCGCGCTGTCGCCGGATCAGGCGCGGCAATTCAAATTGAATGGCAGGGTCGAATTGCCTTCGGAGTACGACGACGAGCCAACCACGATTACCAAGCGGCTTATCGAGGACGGCAACCGAAACCTGGTCCTGGAATCGCCTTTAACTCTCGCGTGCCCTCTGATTCTACTGCAGGGCACCGAAGATCCAGATGTCGATTTTAGGATCGCTCTGCGGCTACTTGAGCATGCAGATTCGCCTGATTCCGAATTGATACTCGTTCATCGCGAAGGCCACCGGTTTTCAAGCGACCGGTGCCTGAAGCTTATTTCGGAAGCTTGCCTGCGCATGGTTGCGAATGCCGCGGCCGACTAGAACCTCAACGGCAGCAAAGCTTGTTTCGCAAAAGGAGGGCCGTAGCACGGAATGCTACCCCAATATAACGGCGGCGACCATGGCGCAAAGGCCGATCGCGGCCACGAAAAGCGAGGCATGGTTTAAATAAATCAGTTTCGCCAGCGCGGATTTCGCTTCGTCGCCTTTAGGATTGCGCCGGCGAATTGAATTTGCGAAAACAATCGCCGCAATGACGCCTGCCAAGCCGATGCATGCCAAAGCCAGCCCGAAATAAAACATTAGCTGCATGGAATATCCTCTGCTCCGCAATTTCCTAGACCATGGTGCCGCAATGCGCAATTGCGCCCTTTGCGGTCCGTTCTCCAGTTGCGGATGCGAACGCGGATGACACACGATAAGTTTCGAAAAATTTTTGAAGCCTCGGATGGAGAAAAATATTCGCGCAAGACTGTCCGCAGAGGAATAATGGCAGCTCGTAGGACGGCGCTCGCGTCGAGCCGGCTCTTCGTTCCTCTTGCCGTCGCAATGCTGGTTCTGCTGCCGATCGCCACCGTTCTCTATTTGGCCGCCAGTCCGAGCGAAGGAATATGGCGGCATCTTCTTTCGACAGTTCTGCCTCGATATGTTCAGAACACGCTCATTCTGATGATCGGCGTCGCCTTCTTTTCGACCGTGATCGGCACTTCGACCGCCTGGCTGATTGCCATGTACCGCTTTCCGTTGCGAAAATTCCTCGAATGGGCCCTGTTCTTGCCGCTGGCGATTCCCGCCTATGTCGGCGCCTACGCTCTCGTGGACTTTCTGGAATATGCCGGTCCGATTCAAACGGGCCTTCGCTCGATCTTCGGCTGGAATCTGGCGGACGAGTATTTCTTTCCAGAAATCCGTTCGCGAGGCGGAGCGGTATTTGCATTGACCGCTGCGCTGTATCCTTACGTCTATTTGATTGCCCGCGCAGCCCTGAAAGAGCAATCCGGCGCGATGTTCGAGGTATCTAGAGCTCTCGGCAAGGGGCCGTACGCGAGATTCTTTCTTGTCGGCTGGCCGCTTATTCGCCCGGCGGCCGTCGCGGCATCGGCAATCGTGATGATGGAAACCGTGAGCGATTTCGGCGTGGTTGAGTACTTCGCCGTTCAGACCTTGACCACTGGCATATTTTCAGAATGGCTGGACGCGTACAATATCGGCGGCGCGGCCCAATTGGCGACGCTGGTGCTGCTCATCATGTTCGTACTGGTCGCGCTGGAAAAATTCAGTCGCCGAAAAATAGAAGTATTCAATTCTGTTCGATGCACGATTCCGATCCGCCCGGTCGAATTGAAGGGCCGGTCGGCCTGGATCGCCTGCACATTCTGCATCTTTCCGTTCGCTGCGGGATTTTGCCTTCCAGGCGGCGTAATGCTTTGGCATGCCCTGCGCAAGCCGGAGCATTGGTTCGATCCCGGATTGGTTCGCGCATTGGCAAATACGATCTTCACCGGATCCATCGCCGCCGCTGCGACAGTGACAGCGGCGACCGTTATGGTTTACGGCATTAGGATCGCCAACTATCGGCCGATAGCAGGCATAATGCCCGCTACGATGCTCGGCTACGCCGTCCCGGGCGTCGTATTGGCGATGGGCGTCATGATACCGGTTGCCGCCTTCGACCATTTTGTGGCGGATGCCATTCTCGAGGCATTCGGATTCGATCCCGGGCTTTTGATTACGGGTTCCGGGCTAGCCATAATCATAGCTTACTTCGTTAGATTTTTCGCCATCGCGCAAAATTCGGTTGATGCCGCCATGGGACGCGTCGGCCCTTCGCTTCCCGCGGCGGCCCGCTCGCTCGGAAGGTCCGCAACGGGCACGCTTCGCGCAATCTACGTGCCGATGATGAAGGGATCGCTTTTTACCGCGCTAGCGCTTGTATTCGTCGATTGCGTAAAGGAGCTTCCCGCTACATTGCTGCTTAGACCGTTTAATTTCGATACTTTGGCAACTCGCGTCTATGAACAGGCTTCACTGGAGAATATCGGCGAGGCGGCTCCGCCAGCCATACTGGTCGCGCTTGTCGGCTGCTTGGGCGTAGCCCTGATAATTAGAATTGACAGGCAGAAGGGTTCCATTTCGAAATCGCAAAGTTCACAGGATCCAGAGAAGCGTTATGAAGCGACGATCTAGCCAATTTTGGCGTTTTTCCGATCGTTGCCGGCGCCTGTCGCCAAGGAAATCCAAGATCCCCGGCGCCGTATGCTGGCCTCCAAGCCGTAAAAATCGAGAATATAAGCCGGAGGTTCGCGAAATCTCGATCGCGGGGAATAACAATTCGCAAAGTCGTTGACTCCGCATCTCCGTTGTTCCTGAATCCGTTTCAGGCGCGACGACCCCGCCGGAAGCCGCCGTATTGCCAAGTCCGCGCGCATCGGCGGCAATATCGAACGGATTGCTCATGCCGAGTCCTGCGCTCGATTCCCGTGCCGCCGTCGGACTGGCGCGAGCGCCGCCGCCAAGCGGAAACAAAGATGGTCGTTGGAATAAGCCTACCGGGTCGGCGCCGTCGCTAGAGGCGCGTTCTAAACGCCTGTATCCGCCGACCAGAATCAAAAAAAACTCCGGAAACGCTGGTAAAGAGCGGATTCCACTTTGATAATAATGCTCGCATTTCAAAAGGTTGCAGGATCGGATACTGGAAAATTGCCAGCTGGGGCTGGGAACTGCAGTGCTGGAGTCCAAATACGATGCCGCGGAATAAAGCTTGCGCGCAAGCAAATCTCGACAGTTTGCAAGATAACCACACCATGAAAAATACGCTCGGATCAGGGTTGCGAGTCGCCGGGAATTTGACCACATAAGCGGCATGCCCCTATAGCTCAGCCGGTAGAGCATCTGATTTGTAATCAGGGGGTCGGGAGTTCGAGTCTCTCTGGGGGCACCAAGCAAAGATGTTGCTGGCGAAGCCGATGATCGGCTAAAGAATCGCCTGCGGCGGCGCAATTCTTTTTTGCGTGCGGAAATTCGCTCTCCGATCATTGAATAGGGCTATGAACTCCTGCTAATGAATTTCCGGTGATCGCTGCGCCTTCGCCGGTGGAATCGCATGGTTTCTTCGGCGCGCCGGCGGTTAAATTCACGATAATTTCATTTGTAATTTTGCCTCGTAATACCGATTTATTCTCTATGCAGGCAGTCGCGATAGCGTCGAAATAAAGGAGAAATCCATGTCTAAATTTCTTGAAGTAAACTCCAGCGGAATTCGAATGACGTCGGTAAAGTCGGCATCTCTTGCTACTTTCGCCGCGGCGTTTCTTCTGTCCCAATCGCTGACGGCGCGCGATGTACTTGCGCACGACGGACTGGCGGATCTCTCGGAAAAGCTTAGCATTTCCGTGGTAAATATTCTAACTACGCCGAAAATGACGAAAAGCAGCAACGAGGGTTTCGAGTTTTTTCAGAATCTTGATCCGGATCAAGAATTGGAAATACCCGAGGAATTCTTGGAAAAATTCAAGAATTTGCCGTTCAATCAGGAAAAGTTTTCGCGGCCTTCATCAATTGGATCCGGTTTCATAATCTCGGACGACGGCTACATCGTAACCAACAACCATGTCATCCAGAATTCAGCATCAATTTCGGTCGAGCTGATTTCGGGCGAAGTCCGCGAGGCGATTCTGGTGGGCGCCGATCCCAAGACGGACATCGCGGTGATCAAGATCGAACAGGCGCCGAAATTGACGCCGGTTGTTTTCGGGAACAGCGACAAGGCAAGGGTCGGCGACAACGTGCTCGCGATCGGAAATCCGTTCGGGCACGGGTTTTCGGTGTCAGCGGGAATTATTTCAGCGCGCAATCGCGAGTTGGCGGGCGCGTACGACGACTTCATTCAGACGGATGCCGCAATCAATCAGGGTAATTCCGGGGGGCCGTTATTCAACATGGACGGCGAGGTCATTGGCGTGAATACAGCGATCATGACGAGGAGCGGCGGTTCGATTGGAATCGGCTTCGCCATGGCGTCCAACGTCGTTTCGGGCGTCGTTGACCAGTTGATTGAATACGGTACCACCAAGCGCGGCTGGCTAGGCGTGCGAATTCAGGATGTCACGCCGGATATGGCGGAAGCCTTGAACCTTGCCAGCACCAACGGAACATTGGTGGCCAGTCTGCCGGACGGGCCGGCGAAGGAAGCCGGTATTAAAGTCGGCGACATAATTGTTTCGCTAGCGGGTCAGGACGTAATGGATACCAGAGACCTTGTGCGTCGCGTTGCCGATTCTCCGGTCGGCGAAGTCGTCCAGGTCGCGGTCATTAGGGACGGTGACTTGATTAATCTGGACGTTACCTTGGGCCGTCGCGAAGATGCCGAAGCATCCATCGTCCCCGCCAGAGTTGAAATGCCCAAGGAGCCAAAAGAGTTGCTTGGCATGGAACTCGGTATGATTAGCGAAGCTGATCGAGAAGAATTCGGCTACGGCACCGATCAACAAGGGTTGATCGTGCAGAAAATCGCGCCGGGTTCGGCAGCGTTCGAAAAAGGAATCCGTGAAGGCGACGTAGTTTTTCAGGCCACCGATAGCCCCATCAATTCGGTTGAGGACTTGGAAGAGCGCATAGCGATGGCAACCGAAGCCGGTCGCAAGTCGGTTATGATTCTGTTCCATCGACCTGATTCTCAGTTTTTCGCCGCGCTTCCAATCGACGATTAGTCTCCAAAAAACCAATGGAGCGGGTGTCCAACGGATTCCCGCTCAATTTTTCTGCATTTATTCTCGCTGCAAGCCATTTTTCGAGAATGCGGATCGCGTGATCCGGAAAATCAAGCGGATGAATTCTACGCGTCCGCTTCGGTCTCGGCCCAGCCGTGCGAACGGCCGGCCGGAATTTCCGCGGTAAATTCACATTAGAACTTGATTCGGCGATTTCTCAGGGAATATTCGACTCGACGAGCAATATATTCGCTTGCGCAGAATAGAATTCAGGAAAGTTCACGGCGTAAACGGAATGCGAAAAGCTCTATCCGCAACCCGGAAATCACTACGCAGGATCCTCGGTTCAGCCGCGAAATCCGGGAAGTTGCCTCTGATCTCTCGAAGTCCAAGCAGTTCCACGCGATGATGAATCTCTTGCCGTCATGATCGAAGCCGGACGCGTTCGATTTAATTCGCGGGATCTGAACCGCGCCCGACTGCGTTCGACTTCCGTTCGCTTGAATCCGCGAGTTGGTCCAGCAGGTAGGAAATGTCTTCGATTTTGTCCGCAATTACATGCGTTACAGCGCCATCTCGCTGCACGCGCCCGAAAACGCGGAGCATCCTGCCTCCCATGACGGCTTTGCGGAATTTTTGGAAAACTCTTTCCCAGACGATTACATTGGCAACGCCGGTTTCGTCCTCGAGAGTGACGAATACGACGCCCTTGGCCGTGCCCGGGCGCTGCCTCACGAGAACAAGCCCGGCTACCGCAACGCGGGCATTGTTCGGAGGCTCTTGGAGTCGCTGCGCCGGGATGCAGGAAGGCGGGCGGGGCCAGCCTGTTTTGGGAAATTCCCTCTCCATCGCGGAAAAGTAATTCGGCGTCGCAAGGATTGCAATACGGCATGGCCGGTCGAAATTTTCGCTGGCAAACGATTGAGTTTTACATTAGTGAGCCGCCGAAACTCGTATGCAGCGAAAACTAATGGCAAAAATCACCTACATAGAATTCAACGGAATGAGGCATGTAATCGAAGTTCCAAATGGATTGACAGTGATGGAAGGCGCGCGCGACAACAATATCCCGGGCATAGAAGCGGAATGCGGAGGAGCGTGCGCATGCTCGACGTGCCACGTCTATGTTGCCGATGCCTGGGTCGACCGTCTTCCGGAAAAAGAAATCATGGAAGAAGACATGCTTGATTTCGCGTGGAATCCCGACCCTGTGAAGTCGCGTCTAACATGCCAGTTGACGGTTTCGGACGAATTTGACGGCCTAGTCGTGCAGATGCCCGAAAAGCAGATTTAGCAAGTGTCGGGAAGGGGCGGGACTTTTTGCGCGGCATGCCGGTGCCAATGACCGGGATTCGCACAGGCTTCGAAAACGTTGCCGAATACACGGTCGCGGAGATTTCACTCAAGGTCAAATCGACTGTCGAGGACAATTTCGGGCGATTGAGAGTCCGCGGCGAGGTTTCGAGGGTTTCGAAGCCTCGGTCCGGACACGTCTATTTCTCTTTCAAGCAGGACGGCCATACGCTCGATGCCGTGATTTGGCGCAGTACCGCCCAGAGACTGCCGAAACTGCCTGAAGAGGGCATGGAATATCTGGCCACCGGCAAGCTCACGACATTTTCGGGGAATTCCCGGTACCAGATGATCGTGGATAAAATTGAGCCGGCCGGCAAGGGCGCGCTCCTCGAATTGCTAGAGGAGCTGAAGGCCAAGCTGCGCGGCGAAGGTCTTTTCGACGAGTCCAGGAAAAAGCCCTTGCCTGAATTGCCCGAAATCATCGGGGTCGTAACGTCGCCGACGGGCGCGGTCATACAAGACATTCTGCACCGGCTGCGCGACCGGTTTCCCCGGCGCGTGCTGGTCTGGCCGGTGATCGTTCAAGGCGAGAATTGCGCAAGAGAGGTCGCGGAGGCGATTCGCGGGTTCAATGACCTGAACTCGGCGCAGGCCATTCCCAAGCCGGACGTTTTAATTGTCGCTCGGGGCGGTGGCTCCGTGGAGGATCTTTGGGGCTTTAACGAAGAAATCGTGGCAAGGGCGGTTTTCGATAGCGCGATTCCGGTAATTTCGGCGATTGGCCATGAAACCGATACGACCTTGATCGACTTCGTCGCCGATGTTCGCGCCCCGACGCCGACGGCGGCCGCGGAAATTGCCGTTCCGGTTCAACGCGATCTCGTTCAGAGGCTGGATGCTCTCTCTTTAAGAGTCGCGGCCACTATTGGCAGAGGCATTGCAAGAAAACGGCAAAGGCTTTCGGACCTATCCAGGCTGCTGCCCAAGGCATCTTCGCTGCTTGCGGCGAATTCTCAGAGGCTGGATTTCGCGGCATCGCGACTTTCCGGCGCAGTTCAAGCGAAGCTACAAGTTCGTCGTCTGGCGGTTGCCAGGCTTCACGGCGGCTTGCGGCCGTCGAATCGCACGCAAGAAGCCCGGAGGAATTTGGATAGGCTCGGAAGCCGCTTGGATTCCTGCTATTCGGATTCTTGCAGGCGAAGCCGCTACCGCTTTCAAGGGATCGCATCGCGTCTTGCCGTCCGGCTCCTCGAACGGTCGATCGGCGAAAAGTCCGCGCGTTTGCTGACGACGGGAGAACGTGCCAGCCGCTCCTATTCCGCCAAGGTCCGCGCAAGCAGAACTAAAGTGGACGGCCTCGATAGGCTGCGAATTTCTCTTGGCTACAAGCAGACTCTCAAGCGTGGCTTCAGCGTTGTAAGAACCCGGAATGACATCGTTAAATCGAAAGCGGCGGCATCGCGCGCAACCGCATTGGAGATCGAATTCTACGACGGGAAGCTTGAAGTTCGTCGAAGCGAGCGTTGAAATGGAGTCCGCGCGCTCGCCGTGCCGAATTCATTGCCGAGGCCGGTAAAAGCGCGAGCATTAGTCGCCGCGAGCAAGCATTGCTGAATTTGCCGCGCCGCCCGGCCTTCGAAAGGAGTGAAGCATGAGCAATCCATCGCCCGGCGTTTGGAAATCGGGACGCGGCAAGGGGCGCAAAACGCCCAAGGGCCGGCAGGTTTCCGAAGAATCGCTTTCGGAAATTCAAGAATTGCTCGGAGACCGGTCGCGCCGAAAGGATTTGCTCATTGAATTCCTCCACTTAATTCAGGACAAGTATAACTGCCTCTCCGCAGCCCATCTGCGAGCATTGGCATCCGAACTGAGGATGTCGCAAGCGGAAGTCTACGAGGTTGCTACGTTCTATGCGCACTTCGATGTCGTCAAGGAAGGAGAGAGTCCGCCGCCGCCGCTGACGATTCGCGTTTGCGATTCGCTTTCCTGCGAAATCGCCGGCGCGTCGGCGCTCATGCAGGGACTTCGTGAATCGCTTGACCCTGCCGAAGTGAGGGTGGTTCGCGCGCCATGCATGGGGCGCTGCGACACGGCTCCCGCGCTCGAACTCGGACACAATCACATCGACAATGCGAATATCGAGAAAGTCGCCGCCGCGATTGCGGCGAAAGAATTTAATCCTCGACTGCCTGACTACGAAAAATTTTCAGACTACCGCGACAGCGGCGGATACGGTACTTTTCTCGCCTATCTGGGCGGCTCGAAGTCTGTCGAAGAAGTCCAGAGCGAGATTTCAAATGCCGGGCTTCGGGGGCTGGGAGGCGCTGGATTCCCGTCTGGCAGAAAGTGGTCGTTCGTCCGCGCCGAGACCGGCCCTAGGCTTCTTGCAGTCAACGCGGACGAAGGCGAACCGGGAACATTCAAGGACAGGTACTTTCTGGAGCGGAACCCGCATTTGTTTTTGGAGGGCATGCTGATTGCGGCTTGGGCGGTCGAGGCCGAGACAGCCTATATTTACTTGCGAGATGAATACCCGGCGATCCGCAAAATTCTTCAGAGGGAAATCGCAGAATTAGAGAAGGCGAACATCGTCGAAGCTGGATTTATCGACCTGCGGCGCGGTGCCGGCGCGTATATTTGCGGCGAAGAAAGCGCGATGATCGAAAGCATAGAGGGCAAGAGGGGACTGCCTAGGCACCGACCGCCATACGTCGCTCAGAACGGAGTTTTCGGGCGACCGACTTTAGTGCACAATGTCGAGACGCTCTATTGGGTCGGGCGGATCTGCCGCGAAGGTTCAGGAATTTACGCGTCCGCAACCGCAAATGGCAGAGCTGGCTTGCGCAGCTATTCGGTGTCCGGGCGCGTGGCGAACCCCGGAGTCTACATTCTAACTGCCGGATCAACGATCACGGACATAATAGAAGCCGCCGGGGGAATGTCGAAAGGACACGAGTTTTACGCCTACCAGCCAGGCGGACCGTCGGCGGGACTACTTCCGGCATCGCTGTCCGACATACCCATGGATTTTGACGTTCTGCAGGAACATGGGACGTTTATCGGTTCGGCAGCGGTCGTTGTGCTATCTCGGCAAGATAGTGCCAGAAATGCAGCACTGAACATGCTGCGATTCTTCGAGGACGAGAGCTGCGGCCAGTGCACGCCTTGCCGCGTAGGGTGCGAGAAAGCCGTCAAGCTCATGCAGCGCCAGACATGGGACACCGAACTTCTGGAAGAGCTTTGCCAAGTGATGGAGGATGCGTCAATCTGCGGGCTTGGTCAGGCGGCTCCAAACCCGATACGGCTTACGATCAAGCATTTCGCCGATGAAATCGGTGCCTGAATGCGCTCGCAGCGGCATGGCGAACTCGTTCTAAGGATTGCGACGCGGTGAATTGCTTCCGAATTCGTTGGAACGGCGAAAACTATTCCCAGTCGGCTAAGTGCACAGGCGATTTTCGTGCAAGATGCGCGGTCTCGTTGCCGCCGTGCGAGAACGATTCGACAAGATCCAGGATCCGGCCGAGAACAGACGCTTCAACTTGTCGGACTTGCTTATGTCGGGGCTCGCGGTCTTCGCGCTGAAATAACCCTCGCCGCTGCAGTTCGACCCGGCCGATCGGCGACGCAGTGACATTCTCCCTGGCGATCGACCTGACGCCGGAGCCCGGCACGGTTATGCGCATTATGCGGGCCGCGAGATGCCGGTGGCGGACCGAATACGAAACCTTCAATTCCATGAGAAAGCGCGGCGACGAATTCGCGCACAGTTTCGGCCTTGGCTAGCAGCTCTTTTCCGGCGTATTCGCAAGGCTCGCGACGCTTATGATCCTAAATCGACCAGGATCTGGAGCATTGCTGCGGGCTGTTCCGACAAACGCTCCGGAGCCTGAAGCGTAAGGTCTACCTCCGGAGCGGGATGATGTCGATGTTCCCGATCACCGTCCCGGAGACGCTCAAGCGAGTGCTCGGCACGCCATTCAAGCGCGTGAATTCTGTATCTTGCTCGACGGCAAGAAACCTCCGGCCATATGACCTAATGGGCTCGAATTCGGCAATTTAGGGACAAATCGGCCAACGGGACAGCGAGGCGACGACCGCCGCGCGCCCGACTATGTGCGTACTGTTCGCGTACTCGCTGCAAAATCCGCTGCTCGTACTGGAAAAAGTCCGGGATTTGGTCCTTCAGCTTGGGGCGTCGAAGCGTTGCCGAGCTACTCGTATGAATTTTGATCCGCGCCCGCGCAGATGGAAATACAGTTTAGTTTTTTCAATTCCATGGTAAACTCGCCTTTGAACTTAAGATGGAGAATTGAAAAATGCAGCGCAAGAGAGCCGAGGACTTCGATCCGAGAATCCTGGAACTGTACGACGGCTATGTGCATGGGAAATTGAGCAAACGCGAATTTATTCTTAAAGCCTCGCAGTTTACCGCTGCCGGAAGCGCAGCGGCGATTTTGGCAAGCCTGCAGCCAGACTATGCGCTGGCCAGCCAGGTTGCACCGGACGATCCCGAGATTTCCACCGAAGTAATTCAATACGACAGTCCGAACGGCCATGGCCCGATTTCGGGCTTGATGGCGCGTCCCTCGGAAGCGAATGGCAAGCTCCCGGCGGTTCTCGTCGTCCACGAGAACCGCGGCTTGAACCCCTACATTGAAGATGTCGTCAGGCGAACTGCGAAAGCGGGATTCCTGGCCCTTGGACCCGACGGGCTGTCGCCGCTAGGGGGATATCCCGGCAACGACGATGACGGCCGTACAATGCAGAGGCAGCTCGACCGCGTAAAGCTCATGGAAGATTTTTTCGCGGGGTTTGAATATCTGGTCAATCATCCGGATTCTACCGGCAAGGTAGGCGCCGTGGGATTTTGCTACGGCGGAGGCGTTTGCAATGCACTAGCCGTCGCATACCCGAACATGGCCGCGTCGGTGCCGTTCTATGGGCGGCAAGCCGCCGTCGAAGACGTGCCGTCCATCCAAGCTCCTCTATTGCTGCACTACGGCGAACTGGATCAGAGAATCAACGCCGGCTGGCCGGATTACGAAAAAGCTCTCATAGAGCATGGCAAGGACTATACGGTCCATTTCTATGAGGGAGCGAACCACGGATTTCATAACGATACGACTCCGAGGTACGACGAGGATGCGGCAAAGCTTGCATGGACAAGAACATTGGATTTCTTCGGAATGCATCTGAGCTGACTCGAATAGGAGCCGCAAATGGAATTCCGGGCATACGCCTGGCGAGGTTCCGCGAGCCCGAAGCGCTGAAGTTCGGCGCGCCGCCGTGCGGTCTTTCGCCGTAGAATGGAATAGCGGCTCCGACACCCGATTTCGAATGCCGTAGATTTATAATGCCATAATTCCGAAAGCCTCCGCCGGAGCAATTGAATTCGCAATTCAATGACGGCGCCGGTCGAAGGAGCGTCCCGGATGATTCGTTGAACCTGTTCGTTGTTGATCGGGATTAAACACTCTAAGGGAGTGCGAAGAGTATTCAGATCGGGCGGCGAATGTCGGTATTCAGCAAGCTTAAGGAAAGGCTAGGGCGGTCATCGTCGAAAATCGGCGAAGGATTGGCATCCTTGTTCGCAGGCGAACAAGCCTCTCAATCGGAAAGCGAATCCGCCGAAGCGGATATCGGCCAGGAGGACGACCGGAATGGCGGGCGGGAGGGCCTCGTCGCCCGGATTCTCGGCGGCGAAAAATCCGCCTCCGAGCAAAGGCGGCGGCTTGACGACGAAATGCTTGAAAATCTGGAGGACTTGCTGATCGCTTCCGACATGGGGATTGAAGCCGCATTGCGCCTAACGTCCGGAGTAGCGGAAGGACGCATGGGAAAGCGTATTTCTCTTGAAGAGCTAAAGACGCTTCTGGCGGAGGAAATCGAACGAGTGCTCGAAGCGGTCTCCAGGCCGATGCCCCTGTATTCCAAGAAGCCGCAGATCGTTTTAATCGTAGGCGTTAATGGCTCCGGCAAGACCACCACGATCGGAAAGTTGGCCAGCCAGTTTCGAGAAGCGGGCAAATCGGTCGTTATAGCGGCCTGCGATACATTCAGGGCGGCGGCGGTCGAGCAGCTCAAAATCTGGGGAGATCGCGCGGGCGTGCCGGTTCTGACCGCCAAACAGGGCGCCGACCCGGCATCGCTCGCATACAGTTCAATCGAAACCGCGACCGCATCAGGGGCCGACCTTCTACTGATCGATACAGCCGGACGGCTGCAGAACAGAGCCGATCTCATGGCGGAACTCGAAAAAATCGTGCGCGTCATCCGGAAAAAAGACGAAACCGCGCCACATAATACGATTCTCGTTCTTGATGCCACGACCGGGCAGAATGCGGTTTCGCAAGTGGAAACCTTCCGGAAGATGGCCGACGTTTCCGGATTGATTATGACCAAGCTCGACGGTACCGCGAAGGGAGGAGTGCTTGTCTCGATTGCGGACAAGTTCGGGTTGCCGGTACACGCCATTGGCGTAGGAGAAAGAATCGAGGATCTCTTTGCGTTCGATCCGGGAGAATTCGCGAAGGCTCTTACAGGACTTAATGATTGAGCGAGTGGATTGTCTCTATCGAAGGGACGCAAGCCGGCCATAACCTTGCTATTGTTCTTGCGCTTTCGGCTGCGGTTCTTCATGCGCTTGTGTCCGCGATGCAGAAGGGTCGCCGCTACGACCCGTTCACGTCGCGCGCCTCGATGGACTTTTTTTATTGCATATTCACGGCGCCGCTGGCCTTGTTCGTGGTCCCCTGGCCCGAGCCCTACATGTGGCCGATCTTCGCAGGCGCAATTGCCGTCCATTCGGCTTACAAGGTTTTCCAGGCCCTGGCGTTCAGCCGAACTGGCTTAACCGTAGTTTATCCCGTAATACGCGGTTCGGGAATGCTGATTACCGTTGTTGCCGCCGGTATCGTTTTCGGAGAATCTTTCTCGCTTGTGCAATGGTGCGGCGTTGCTGCGCTATTGTTCGGGCTCCTTGGGCTCGCAGCCTATAATCTGGCCAAGGAAATCGATGATCGCTCCGGCCTTGCGTTTTCAATTCTCCTCGCGTGCATTTCGGGCGTTTTCGTCGCGGGATACACGACCGTGGACGCCTACGGCATTAGAGCGACAGCGAATCCCTTTACCTTTCTGGCGTGGCTGTTTTTTCTAGACGGCTTTTTCATGCCGGTGCTAGCGTATTCGAGATGGCGGCGGCGGCCATTCGATTTGCGCTTCCCGGAGCTTGCCAGGCTAGGCATTGCCGGCGCCGTAATTGCAACTGCAAGCTTCGGCGCCGTCATGATGGCGACAAGAGTTGGCCACGTCGGCGAAACGGCAGTACTGCGCGAGACTTCCACATTGTTCGCCGCTTTGATAGGGTGGCTCGTTCTTAAGGAAACGGTAGGAAGCAGGCGGCTTGCGCTGATAGCACTTATTGCCGCGGGCGCCGTGCTGGTCGAAATCTGAAATTTAACTTGGAAGCGGATGATGAGCAAAAACAAAAAGGCCATTTTCGATCTTGTACCGGTAATACTCTTTTTTGCGGCCTACATGGCATTGAAGGATCGCGTGTTCGAATTCGCCGGAAACGAATATTCCGGGTTCATCGTGGCGACCGCGATTTTTATTCCGGCGCTTCTAATATCAACGTTCTGGTACTGGCGGCTGTCCGGGAAAGTCTCGCGAATGCAGATTTCGGTCGCGGTGATCGCAGTTGTATTCGGCGGCATGTCGCTTTGGTTCAACGACGAGAGGTTTTTCAAGATCAAGCCTACGATAATTTATTTGCTTATGGCGGGCATACTTGTCGCAGGAATGATTCGGGGAAAATCAGGGCTGCAATTCGTAATGGAGGAAGCGCTGCCCTTGACGACCAGGGGATGGAATCTCTTGACGTGGCGCATGATCCTGTTCTTCGTTGCGCTTGCGGCTTTGAACGAAGTCATCTGGCGAACCATGTCCACCGATGCCTGGGTCAACTTCAAGACATTCGGAATCTTTATTCTATTCTTCCTGTTCTTTTTCCTCAACAGGGACATTTACACAAGGCATTACCGGCCTGCGGACGCGGAAAGCGAGGCATCCTAGCCCGGCGCGAGCGCCGCTTCGGTTCCGTTCGAGAATGCTGAGCCGGGCGATTACTTGGCGCGCCCGGCAGGATCTGGCTGATTCAATGGCTAGGCTCTTTGCTTGAACAGAATATCCTGAGCGTTTCGGTCGCTCTGCATCTGGCTTCGCAGGTCCTGCGCTACGGCGCGCCCCTTCTGAACAGCGTTTCGGGCTCCTACGCGTTCCAGCCAATTCGAAAAATTCGGAAATCTGTCGATGTTTTGGATTTGCCTCTCCCAATTGATCGCCCACGGCCAGATCGCCATGTCGGCGATTGAATATTCTCCGGCAACATAGTCGCGGTCGGCCAATCTGGTGTCGAGGACTCTGTAAAGCCTGCCGACTTCATTGCGGTATCTCTCTTTCGCATACGGCAGATCCTGCGGAGGCTCGAGTTCCGGCGCGTAGACCAGAAAATGGTGCGCTTGCCCGGCCATGGGGCCGACTCCGCCCATCTGCCACATGAGCCACTGTTCAATTTCAATGCGGTCGCGCTCGCTGTTTCCGTAGAATTTTCCCGTCTTTCGACCCAGATACTGCAGAATCGCCCCCGATTCGAAAATTGAAACCGGCGCGCCGCCGGGACCGTCGGGGTCGACGATGGCGGGTATGCGGTTGTTTGGAGAGATTTTGAGAAATTCGGGTGCGAATTGGTCGCCTTTTCCGATATTGATCGGATGAACCGAATAGGGGAGGCCGAGCTCTTCCAGGGCGATGGAAATTTTCCAGCCGTTCGGAGTCGGCCAATAGTACAAGTCAATTGATTCGGGCATGCAGGCCTCCTGAAATTCGAAAAGAGCCAATCCGAGTATGTCTGCGCCATGCAATTTGCGCGGACGAAGGACTGGACTCCGTCAAGCCAACGGGCGTTTGGATTGGCGGCATAGAGGCTTTAGTTGCGCTTGAAATGATTTGTCCAGCACCTTTTAGCGATCCTGGCGCTGCCCTCGGCGGCCGATGCCGGCGACGAGGTGATGTCGCAGCCGATTATTCGCCTGCGAATGCGAGTCCAGGAACGGTTGGCGGCGCCGCCTCCCGATGTGCGAATCGAAGTTACTGCGTTGGCGCCCAATTGCTCCAATGCGCGATAGCCGCTGAGTTCAATTTTCGCTATGCCTTCGAGCAGCCCCTGGAAGAATTCGGCATCGTCTTCAGGTCGAGGGGAGTGGAGCGGTCGGAATTCCGGGTCGGCTACCGGAAATCTTTCGCCTACGCTCGGCAGCGGGTAGAAATCCGCTCCGGTGCTTCTGTCCGGGTCGAGCCGGGCTTCGAGTTCCGACATTTGCTCGGGCGAAAAGAATTTCAGAAGCGCGCCTCCGCCGGAATTGGAGGCGCCGCCCGCAAGCCACATCCCGAAGAGGCGATGGCTATAGATCCCCCTGCCCGGATCGACAACCGGGCATTCGGAAAGAAGTTTTATGGTCAGGGTCGTTCCAAGCGATGTCACGCCTTCGCCGGCGTTCGAGGCGCCGGAACCCAGAAACGCCGCATTGCCGTCGGTTGTTCCGCTCGCAACCAGGGCGTTGACGCTGAATCCGAATCTGTTGGCGCTGCGCTCCGAGACGGTTCCCAGCAAATCGCCGACCGGCTTTATTTCGGGAAGAATATCCATCCTCACGCCGGCCGCTTCGAACCAAGCCGGCCAGCAATTTCCGATCAAGTCGTAGCCGAGCTTTAGCGCGTTGTTCTCGTCGGACTTGCCGGCGACGCCGGCGAGGTTGGCGGCGATCCAGTCGGCCTGGTGGAGCGCGTGCCTGGCGTCTTCAGCCTCCCCGGCCCTTTGCAGCCGCAGGAGCCTTGCAAGCGTCGAGCCCGGCCCCCGCGCCAAAGAGTCCGCTTCGGCGAATCGCTCGATGGCTTCGGCTTCGCGGCGAAACCCCCCGGCGTTGTACATAAGCGCTCGGGTTACGGGATTGAGATCGGCGTCGGCAAGCAGAATGGTGCCCGACGTTCCATCCACCGCCATGGCGTCGATTTCGGGGAGGCCGGATGCGACCGAGGCCAATTCGGACGCTAGGGACTCCAGGCATTCCGACAAGGCGGCCCACCAGATCGCTGGATCCTGAGTTGGGAATCCCGATGCGTCGTCGGGCGCGGGCAAGGGCGCCTCCGCCGAGGCGATCAGCGATTCCGTCCGGTCGATAACGGCGGAGCGGATGCCGGACGTGCCGATGTCGATCCCTAGAAACAAGCTCATCGATCAGCGGCGAGAGACTGCCGGTACTTTTCCGCGTCCCAATCCAAAAGCTCCGCCTCGGCTGCGCCGCCGATAGGATTCAGCTTCCATTCCGGCGGAACTCTCGCAAGAACTTCGAACAGGCATTTCAGCATCGCCTGCTGCGCGGCGGTGGCATTCTCCCTGATGTAGAAGCCTGAGTCCTTAACCAGCGCGACCGGGCGGGCGCGTTCATCCGCAGCCGGCGACGCCAGTTCGTCAAGCGTCGACTCCCTAACCGCCGGTCCAAGGAACACGACGTGATCCGGGTAGTAGCTTCCGGCCGACGCTCGGCGCCTGGCGAGCGAGTCGAATGCGAGGCCGGAAACCTCGGCCGGGGCGATCCAGCCATCGATTGCCGGAGGAATTGCCCGCGGAGGCGCAAGCGGTAGGCGAGGGAGGTGAAGCCGCCGTTCGATGTCATCGATCAATTCCGCGACTCGCCCAAGGGAATCGTGGGCGACGATGATGCCGTGGTTTTCAAGAATCAGCGCTTCGACCTCCCGATCCAGAATCTTGGATCGAATAGCTTTCGAAAGCGCAATGCCGGGCTTGCGGTAGGGAATCGCATCCCATCCGATTCCGTTTAGCTTGCGCGGAATCAAGTCCTTGCCCCGGCTCGAAATCGAGTGGCATATCGCGGCGACCGAATGATAGTGGAATACGTACTTTTGCGGCAGCAGAGCATGGAAAGTCGTTTCGATCGACGGTCTCGCGGGCGACTCGGGATCCGTCATTGCGGAACGGCAGGATCCATCGCCGGCGCCGTCGATTTCCGCTATCGCTCGGGATATGTCGACGGCGGCGAAGATATTTCGCTCCATCGCGCAGGCAAGCTCGGTACCCGACGCCTTGACGTGCAGGATTCCGCCCGACTTGCAGGAAGCGTTTCCCCCCGGCCCTTGAACAAGCAGAGGGTCGCAGCCGATTTTGCGGCAAAGTTCAAGAAATTGGCTCGTCAAGGGCAAAGGAAGGCCGTTTCTCGCTATTTTAGCGCGTCAATGCAGTAGTCGGGAACTCCCGTGCCGAAATCCATGGCCAGAGTGTCAATTCCCCGCAGCATCTCTCTTTCAGATTTCGCGGCTAGTGAAGGCTCGTGCACACCCGAAATTACGAGCATGGAAGCAAATTCGGCGCGATTCGCTCCCGCAATATCGTGCTCGATGGAATCCCCGACCATCAGGAACCTTTCGCGAGGAATATCCGGGTAAAGACTCCGCACGGCGTCGAAAACGGCGGCGTAGGGCTTCCCGTACCATTCGACGTGCCCGCCCATGTCGGCGAATTTCTGCGCCAGGAAGCCCGGGGCGATGCACCGAGTGCCGCCTCTCATCGATATCTTGTCCGGATTGGTGCAGATCATGCCGGTCCGATAGCGAATGGCGGTTTCAAACAGCGAATCGAATTCATTCTCCCCGGCGTCGTCCGCGAGTCCCATGAGCAGGAGCCTTAGCGCTTGCTCCGGCCTGAACGCGAACTCGATCGCCGAATCGCCGCCCAGCCACTCCCGGGCGTCGGACGGCGAGGCGGATATCGGAAACAGCGCATTGGACTTGCCATTGGCTGAAGCGCCGCTTTCGGACGCGATGTCGCGCCATGCGACTTCGCCGGACGAAACGACATGGTCGATCGCGCCTCGCGGAAACCCCAGGGACTCTATTCGCCGCCGGTTCAACGACGCCCTTTTGCCGGAATTCGTGAGCACGACGACGCGTTTACCCTCCCGAGCCAATCGCGCAACCGTTTCCACCGCATCGGGAAAAGCGCCCTCGCCTCGATGGAGCACGCCCCATTGATCGAGCACGGCGACATCGAATTCGTCGATGACGGCGAATATCGATTCCAATCGAACGGTCATTGCGAATTAGCGAGGCAAATCCGCGAAATAGAACGAATAGCCGGGAATATGCCGTCTCCGCTGCCTCGTCTTCATGCCTTCGAAGGGATAGGCGCCGTGATCGCCAACGGCTTCGTCGTGGCATGCGAGAATGTAGTCGGATCTCTTGTCAATCTCTTCAACCGACTTCCAGCCCTGAATGGAGTCGACGAATCGGGCTGGAACCCAGTAGCGCCATTTTTCATCTTCGTTCGGCTCCATGTTTCTGCCTTGGAATATCGCGTCGCCGGCGATTACGATATCGCCCGCTTCGGTTTTCACTGTCACGGCCATGTGGCCGGGCGAATGGCCCGGCGTTTCGAACATGGAAACGCCGGGAACGATTTCGGTTTCGCCGTGAACGAGTTCGAAGCTGCAGCCGTAGTAGGCGGGCTGAATGCCGAGAACCGGCGATTCGTACGTTCGATAGTAGAGAGGAAGGGGATTATACGCCCATTTGATTTCGATTTCCGGGCAAATGTACCTCGCTCGCGGAAACTCCTTCATATTCTGCACATGATCCCAGTGGAGATGGGTAAAGATTACAATATCGATCGCCTGCGGCTCTATGCCGAGTTTTTCAGGCAAGTGACGATGGACTTCCAGGCAGCCCCTCTTTTGGCACTTGTGGTGGAATTTGGTCGCTCGCGCTTCATCGCAGAGCCCGGTGTCGATTAAAATCTTGTACTCTCCGGTATCGACATAGAAGCAATATACGGGATTCCAGATTTTTTTCCCCGCAGGGCCCTTCCAAAAAACGTATGTTCCCAAGTCGGCCTCCAGCCAGCCCGTGTTGATCGGATAGATTTTGGTCGCCGATACTGTCATTGTCTCTCCGAAATGAATTTGCTTTTAGTCGCCCGACTCCAAATAGTGCGACCTGGCGAAAATAGCAAAGCGCCGAGGAGGGGCCGGGAATCGAATTGAATGTGTGGTATAAATTCAATGTGAAATCGCGCTTGAACCGGAGGAACCCGAGGAAGGGGGAGGATTGAGCGAATCTCCGCTGGCCGTCGTGCTGGCCACGCTTGATACCAAGCGGCGGGAGACCGAATTCCTAGTGAATAGGCTTCGTCGGTTCGGACTCGCTTGCGAGGTGCTGGATACGAGCCTGGAGTCGGGCGGCAAGCTCCTTTCCGGCGAGGAAAAAGTCAATGCCATGCGGGAAGCTTCCGAGAAGGCGTCCCTGGCGGTCGGCCGCGCCGCCGCGCGGGATGCGAAGGTATTTGTCGGCATGGGCGGCGGCACCGGCGCTCAGGTCGCCGCAACGGCCATGATGACTCTTCCGCTGGAGACGCCCAAGCTATTGGTAACGACGCTGGCTTCAGACCTAAGGGAATTCGCCGCTCTGAATGGAATCGTGCTGGTGCCGACGATTGCGGACCTTGTGGGCACGGGCCCGGCCATTAGGAATTCCCTGTCCAGCGCCGCGGCGATGGCCAGCGCATTGGCAAAGGACGTCGAGCGCGACGAAATTCGCGATCGGTCGGCGATCGGGATTACCGCCCTTGGCGTGGTTGCGCCGATCGTGGATTCCGTAGTGGAAAGGCTCGAAAGCGCTGGGCACGAAACCGCCACCTTTCATGCCAACGGATACGGCGGGGCAGCATTTTCCAAATGGGCGCGGCGCGGCCTTTTTTCCGGGATGATGGATTGCGCGACCCACGAGGTTACTAGGCTGCTCTACGAGACCGGAAGCAGCCTACTTTCCGACAGGCTCGCGGGACATGCGGGGTCGCCTCGCGTATTGCTGCCGGGAGGAATCAATTTCTTTACGAAAGGCGCAATCGAAGCTTTGGGAGGCGACGACCTCGGTCGTCCGCACTACCGGCACAGCCCGGCCTTTACGCACGTCGCATTGAAGGATGACGAAATGGCCGATGCGGCAAGGATAATCGCCTGCTCCCTAAACGGTTCCGAAGGCGAATGCGCGATCGTATTGCCCATGGGCGGCTTCTCGACGGAAGATCGCGATGGCGGCGCGATCGAAAATCGGTCCGGGCGCAATGCTTTTGCCGAAGAGCTTCGCTCGTCTCTGAATAGCGCCGCGGCTGTCATTGAACTGGACAGCCATATAAACGACCGCGAAACTGCTTTCGTCGCGGCGGACGCGTTGCTGCGAATGATGCCGAAAGAAGCGGAAAAGTAATTGGAAAGGAATTCAATGTTGCCCAAACTGGACGAGAACGATGTCCTTGCCAGGAAATTGGCTCTGATAGGCACGGCGAAGCGTAGTTTCGATTTGCGGCTTCAAACGAATGCCGGCGGCAATCTTTCGGTTCGCCTGGCTTGCCGTGACGCGATTGCAATCAAGCCGAGCGGAATCGGTTTCAACGAATGCACTGTCGACAACCTCATGATAGCGGACTTGAACGGCGAAATTCTGGCCGGAAGCGGCAAGCCCTCGAAGGACTTGGACTTTCATGCCGGAATATACAGGGCGAGACCGGATGTCGGCGCAATTGTCCATGTGCATTCTCCTTGGGCGACGGGATGGGCTTCCGCCGGTCTGGAGATTCCGTGCATTACGGTTCAGTCGATTGAGAAAGTCGGACGAGTTCCGCTCGTTCCGCTAGGACCCAACGGCGGTCCGCAGCGAAGCGAGGATATAGTTCCGGCGATAGAGGATCGTTCGGTTAGGGCGGCAACCCTTGCGAGCCACGGCACGATCGGCCTGGGCAAGACACTTGTCGATGCCCAGTATGTCGTTGAACTGCTGGAAGAAACAGCTCAAATCGCATTCGTACGCAGCGCTTTGGCGCACGCCAAGGGACTGGTCGATATTCCCGCGCCGGCCTCCGGTCTCAAGCATGCGGCGGAGGAACGGAATTAGCTTTCGCAAAAGCCCCGGCGATTCGCGACGGAACTGCATCGGCGCTTGGCTTGCCGAATTTGCAAGGCTGCGGAACCACAGAGCTAGCGGATTGACGCCGAGTAGCCTCTTCTGGGTCGGCTTTCAGCGTCAGTAGCGGCGTATTGTCCCATTCGCCTCGCAGAGCATCCCGGAGGATGCGCATCGCTTCCACTTCCGGACACCTTCAGATTGGCCAACGGCATCCATTTTTTCCAGTTTTGCGGGGCGTGGGGCAAGAAGGTAAATTCGCTCCTTGTCCTTGGTTGCGGCTTGCGCCGTTGCGAGAAATTTTTAGGTTTATCCGCCTGATAGGTTGCGGAGGACGGCGCTTTGGCAGTAGCAGTATGGCCGCAAGCAATCCGCAACTCGCCATTCCGGGCAATGACGGCAATTTTTCGCTTGGTCGAGATGTTTGAATCGCATCGGGTTGGCGCATCCGGCAATAGGACTCGTTAGAAATGCAGAATCGCATCAGGACCCGAAGCGTTCATGCCGGAATCAAGAGAAGCCAGTTCGGCGAAAACGCGGAAGCGATATTCCTAACGCAGGGGTTTGTCTACGAATCCGCGGAGCAGGCGGAAGCTCGATTCATCGAATCCGGCCCCGACGAGTTCATTTACGCGCGCTACGGCAATCCGACCGTCAGAATGTTCGAGGAGCGCATGGCTTCGCTCGAAGGCGCGGAAGACGCATTCGCAACGGCCTCCGGAATGGCGGCGGTCTACGCGTCGCTGGCATCGGTGCTTCGCTCCGGAGACCATGTAGTGTCGTCGAAGGCATTGTTCGGGTCGTGCTTGTTCATTCTGGAAAATATTCTTCCTCGATACGGAATCGAAGTTACCTTCGTCGACGGAACCGAGATTTCGCAGTGGCGCGAGGCGATCAGAGGTGACACCAAGGCGGTTTTCCTTGAATCGATTTCCAATCCCATGCTTGAGGTGATCGACATTGGCGCGGTGTGCGAATTGGCGCGAGAGTCCGGGGCGCTGGTCATCGTGGACAATGTACTCGCGACTCCGGTTTTCCAAAGATGCCTGGACCTGGGAGCGCATGTCGTCGTCTATTCGGCGACGAAGCATATCGACGGGCAGGGTCGATGCCTTGGCGGGGTTGTTCTCGGCACGGCCGAATTCATTCGCAAGACGCTTGAGCCGTTCCTAAAGCACACGGGCGGCGCGATCAGCCCCTTCAACGCATGGGTAATGCTAAAGGGCCTAGAGACTTTGGAGCTTCGATGCGAGGCCCAGGCGGAAACGGCGCTCGAACTAGCTGCGGCCATCCAAGGCCATCCGAAATTAACGCGCGTCATCCACCCCTTCCTACCCGGTCATTCGCAGTATAATTTGGCTCGGACGCAATTAACTCGGGGAGGTACGGTCTTCACAATTGAGTTTAGGGAAGGGAAGGAAGCCGCATTCCGTTTTTTGAATGCGCTTCGCATTGTTGGTATTTCAAACAATCTCGGCGATGCGAAAAGCCTCTGCACGCACCCAAGCACGACTACCCATCAAAGACTTTCCGCCGAACTGCGGCAGGAGCTGGGGATTTCGGACGGCATTGTACGGATTTCGGTCGGGCTGGAGGACGTTCAAGATCTTACTAGAGACTTGCACAATGCGCTCGATACTGCTTAGCTCGGCGCTTACATCGCAAAATTCCCATTCCGCCTTTTGCTGATTTTGGCAACGAAAAGCAAGAGGAACCAAAAATTGTTCGATTTTAGGCCGGTTGGCTTTCTCATCGGCTTGCTTCTAGTGGGGCTTGGCCTCTCGATGCTTATTCCCCTAGTCGTCGATCTATTGTTGGCAAACGGCCACTGGACTGCATTCGCCGCTTCCGGGATACTTACTATCGTCGTTGGCTCGGCTCTGGTGCTTTCTTGCATGAACGGGGTTGGCGACGGCCTCACGATCAAGCAGACCTTTGTGCTCACGACCGGCGTTTTCAGCATCCTGCCCGTTTTTGGCGCGCTTCCCTTTTTGTTCGGCGCGACCGGCGCCAGGTTTGTCGATGCCTTCTTCGAAGCCATGTCCGGCTTGACCACGACCGGCTCCACCGTGATTTCAGGAATAGACGACTTGCCCGCGGGCTTGCTGCTATGGCGCGGCATGCTTCAATGGATCGGGGGAATTGGCATAATAATCGTGGCGATGGCATTCTTGCCGCTTCTTCGGGTCGGAGGCATGCAGCTATTCCGGTCGGACAGCTATGATTCGCTCGGCACGATCTTGCCTAGAGTGGCGGAAATCACGCGTTCGATTTCCTTGATTTACCTAATGCTGACATTCGCCTGCTTTCTGGCGTATTCGATTGTCGGCTTAAGCTGGCTCGACTCCGCGGTTCACGCCATGACGACAATTGCGACCGGCGGCTTCGCGAACCATGACGATTCCTTTTCGAGTTTGGGCGCGGGAGCTGAATACGCAGGCGCCGGATTCATGGTGCTGTCGGCTTTGCCGTTCATTCGCTACGTGCAGCTATTGAATGGATCGGCTCGCCCGATACTGGTCGACAGTCAAATCAGGTCGTTCTTGATTTTCTGCGCAGTAATCGTTGGAACGCTCGGGATGTGGCAGTTCGGCGTGAACAACGAGAATGGCGAAGAGGCGTTTAGGCGCTCGTTGTTCAACGGAATATCGATCCTGACCGGTACCGGCTACGTAAGCGACAATTACGCTAGCTGGGGAAGCTTTCCGGTTACAGTATTCTTCCTGATCGGCCTTGTTGGCGGCTGCGCGGGGTCCACAAGCTGCTCGATCAAGATTTTCCGATTCCAGCTGCTATTCGCATCGATCAAGGCCCAGGTAAACAGCATTCACTCCCCGCATGGAATATTCACGCCTCGGTACGAAGGCCATAAGATTCCCGAGGATGTCATTTCATCGGTCATGGCATTCTTCGTCATGTTCCTCGCGACGCTAGGGGTGGTCGCGATGCTGCTTGCGTTTACGGGATTGGATGCGATGGCTTCAATATCGGGAGCGGCGGCCGCGCTAGCGAATATTGGACCGGGCCTTGGCGACCCGATTGGGCCGACGGGCAACTTCTCCAGCTTAAGCGATTTCGCCAAGTGGCTTCTCGCCGCCGCCATGTTGATCGGACGGCTTGAATTGATGGCGGTTTTCGCGATTGTCTCGTCGTGGTTCTGGAAAGGCTGATAATTTGGGCGTGCCGTTTTCGAGATTTTATTAGGGACCGGCGGCGTACCGGAATCCCAGCGATCGCCCATGCCAAGTCCGCGCCCTACCGTCGCGAGCCCGCGACCAGAAGAGCAGCACGTCCTTCGCGCCGGGCACAGCGTCATGGGTACGCGCAGCGGCCTCCCGGAGGTCCGGCTCCGCGATCCGAAGGGTGCTGATCGTTCCGGTTTCGAAATGCATAATTCGCCCTATCCGGCTTTCCTCACCAATCGCTATATCGCACATTTTTTGCTGTCCCAACGGAGTTTCCGCCGCGCAGCGGCGGGTTCACGGCGAGAAATCGGAGGAAGAAGAAGGCTTGGCGCGCGGTGCCGGCCGCCGAGGTGGCTCGGCCAGGGATAGCCGGTCGAAGATGCCGCGAATGTCGGGAAGGTACTCCCGCATAGCCGTTCCCGCCTTCCATGCCTCGGCGGCCTTCTCGCGTGCGAGGCTCTCATTTCCGTATTGAGCGGCGAGCCGCTTGGCCATGACCGCCTCGCTTTCCAGCGGGGCCGGCTTCGCGACGTCTAGCGCGCGGGCGATTTTGCCGCTCCGCTCCCGGAGAGTGGCGAGTTGGTCAATGACGGCAGCTCGGAGCCGGGGATCCATCCCGGCCTCGGCGCACTCGTCGACATAGGCCTGGCCGACGCGCTGCAGTCGCGCGATGGCATGGGAGACGTCGTCGGCCGTAACGCCGGTGTTTTCTGCCATGCGGTGCCTGCGCGTATCGCCGTTCATTGCGCGGACCGCGGCCGCTGCCTTCTTCCAGCGACCGTCCGGGTCGGCACTCTCGAGGCAACCCGCCAGCTTGTTCAAGTCGTGCCAGTGGGGCGGCGTCACGCCGCGCCGGAACATCATCAGCTTGGCGAGGTGCTCGGCGGCGTCGGCGGAACGACAAACGAAACTTTGAACGTCTTCCTCCATGGCCGGAATCGGCGCTGCGGACAGGGCGTCTACGAAGGCTTGGCCCGCCCTGTAGATGTTTCCTCTGGCGGCGGTTGACTTGCGGATGAATTCATCGATCTCCATGGAGGGATTTCTCTTTATTCTTCCGACGCGGGGCATGCGCCCCGCGAGCAGCCGCCCGTCCCGCAGAACCTCGCGGGCGATGTGTCCTGGGCTGTTCCGTTTGTCGCGCAGCAAGTCCGCGCCGAGGAAGATGGCGTTGACGCTAGGGTGCAGCGACTCGATCGGCGTTCGCCCACATTGCCCGAGGCCGATGTTTTGGCCTCGCGTAACGACGGCGACATCCCAGTCGCTGCCCGGCCGGGCGGCGCTGCGAGCCCGCGACCCGAAGAGCAGGACGGCCTCCGCCTCAGGCATGATGTCGAGGGTACGCGCAGCGGCTTCCCGGAGATCCGGCTCCGCGATTTCGCCCAGGAGACTCGCTGCTGCAGCCTCCATTTGATCCATTGCGTCTTCTTCCAATTTCACTATATCTAAAATTGCCCGCTGTTTCAAAGGCGTACCATGTCGCATTCGCGAAACCTTTCTTCCCTTCCTTATCGGCCTCCGCAATGAAGGGCCATGGATCAAAACGATGGCTTGCGCCGCGAAGTCGACCGCCAGCAAGGAAAGCGAACAACGCAAATCCTGCTATTGGCGGGCTTAGTTGTCCAAGACGGCGGCAAGCGAAGCGCATACCGACGCGAGGCATGAGGCAGGCATCATGCAGGCTTGAAATCAGGAGCGTAAAATCCTACGCCTCCGAAGCCGCCGCCTATCAGTTAACTTGAACAACGCTGCATAAAACAGCTTGCACGCTCTCAGCTTGGCGCAATCCCAGCGCTGCTGGATGCGGTCGCCGACATTGCTGCGCGAACCGGGCGCGGCATCACGCCGCCGCACTTCGTCGCCACGTGCAGAACCGTTGCTTCGGTGCGGTTGGTTCTGGAGGCGGAGCGGATCCTACCGGCATCGACAAAGCCGGGCGAACGCCAGGATTCCGCGCCGCATACGCCCGCCGCGCATCGGCGGGTTCATGGCGACGAATCTGAGGAGGAGGAGTGCTTCGCGCGCGGCGCGGGCCGCTGCGGAATTTCAGTTCGTGCAAGCCGCTCGAATAGGTCTCGCAGACCGGGGAGGGATGCCCGCATGGCCATTCCCGCCTTCCATGCCTCGGCGGCTTTCTCGCGTGCGAGGCTCTCATTTCCGTATTTAGCGGCGAGCCGCTTGGCCAGGACCGCCTCGCTTTCCAGCGTGGCCGGCTTCGCGGCGTCTAGCGCGCGGGCGACTTTGTAGCTCCGCTCCCGGAGAGTGGCGAGTTGTTCAATGACGGCAGCCCGGAGCCGGGGATCCATTCCGGCCTCGGCGCACTCGTCGACATAGGCCTGGCCGACGCGCTGCAGTCGCGCGATGGCATGGGAGACATCGTCGGCCGTAACGCCGGTGTATTCGGCCATGTGGTGCCTGCGCGTATCGCCGTTCATTGCGCGTATCGCGGCCGCCGCCTTGTTCCAGCACCCGTCCTGCCCGGCGCTCTCAAGCCAGCCCGCTAGCTTGTTCAAATCGTGCCAGTGGGGCGGCATCACGTCGCGACGGAACATCATCAGCTTGGCGAGGTGCTTGGCGGCGTCGGCTGTGCACTGCACGAAGCCTGGGGCATCGGCCCCCATGGCCAGGATTGGCGGTGCTGACAGGATGTCGACGAAGGATCGGCCGGCCCTGTAGATGGCTCCCTCGACGATGTCCGACTTGTTGATGAACTCAATCTTCTCCATGGGGGCGTTTTTCCTGATCCTTCCGACGCGGGGCATGCGCCCGGCGAGCAAGCGCCCGTCCCGCAGAACCTCGCGGGCGATGTGCCCGGAGCTGTTCCGCTTGTCTCTGAGCAGGTCCGCGCTAAGGAAGATGGCTTTGACGCTCGGATGCAGCTCCTCGATCGGCGTCCGCCCGCATTGTACTAGGCGGACGTCTTCGCCCCGCGTAACGACGGCGACGTCCCAGTCGCTATCCGGTCGGGCGCCGCCACGAGCCCGCGACCCGAAGAGCAACACGGCCTCCGCGCCGGGCATCGCGTCAAGCGTGCGAGCCGCCGCCTCCCGGAGATCCGGCTCCGCGATCTCGCTCGGGAGACTCGCTGCCGCAACTTCCATTTGATCCATGGCATCTTCTCACAACTTCACAATTTCTAAAACTGCCTGCTGTTTCAATGGCGTAACATGCCGGATTCGCGAAACTTTTCTTCCTTACCTATCGGACTCCTCAATGAAGGGCCATGGATCAAAACGACGGCTTGCGCGACGAAATCGGCCGCCGAGATGGGCCTCGCGAACAGTTTCCTCTCGATGATCGAGCACGGGCGCGGGAGAATCGACCCCGTGCGGCTTGCCCATTAGTCATATATCTCCTGAAATAAGCAGCTTCAAAACGCTGTTTTCCCCGGCCGGAGCCATCATTTCCTCGACCATCTGAGCCCTCTGCGCGAGGCGGATCTGGCCTTCCTACTGAATCAAGCGGCCCGGCGGTCCATCGCCCTTTCGGTTGAGGTAGCCTCCGAGCATGGCCACGAGCGTCATCGCGCCGGACAGGGTTTCGGGCGGTCCCGCCTTGCGGTCCGACTTCAGGATCCAGTGCCAGTACTCGATGCGCTATCTCAGGCGATACATGCGAAGGATGTCGCGGGCTTCCGCCTCGCGGTCCCGGCGGGCAGCGTCGATGGCAGCATCCACTCCAACGGCTCGGCGACGGAGCCACCTAATCCCTTGGCTCGGAAACTGGACCCTTCGGTTTTGCTTCAGCGAAAACCGCGGTCAGAATGTCACACGAGTTTTAGCCTTGGAAATTCGGGCTAGGACTTGGCATAAATCGGGCAATTCCCAGGACTCATGCTTTCCATTCGAGCATCCGTTTCGCCGCTCCAGAAAGCTCTAGGATCATGACTGGGCAACTAGAATCACCGGATTATAGGATGCCAATTTTAAAGATACCGTGATAAGTCCGTTTTGAACGCACTCAACAATTTTCGGCCGAAATGAGGATAGATTATGTCGAACGACAATTCGCCAACGCCGTTTGATCCGATGGCGGCGCCTAGATACAGCGAACTCGCAACATTTTTTCGCGCTCCACTTGCTCAATCGGCCAAAGGCATCGATATCGCCGTAATCGGGGTTCCCTACGACGGTTCCGTTACGAATAGGCCAGGAGCCAGGCACGGCCCTCGAGAAATCCGGAACATGTCGAGCATGATGCGTTCCATTCACCACTCAACCCGGAGAAATCCATACGAAATCTGCACTGTTGCAGACCTCGGAGATGTCAGATTCTCAGAAGTCTTCAATGTCGGAACCGTAATCACAGAGATTGAATCATTCTATTCGGAAATCGTTCGCTGCGGAGCCGTGCCATTGACCGCCGGCGGAGATCATTCGATTACATATCCGATTTTCAAGGCATTGGCTGTCGATGGCCCAATAGGCATGATTCAGATCGATGCCCACACGGACACTTGGGACAGTTTCCAGGGGTCGAAGTTCTCACATGGAGCACCTTTTAGACGTTCTGTGGAAGACGGTCTCCTAGATCCGGAGAAGACCATTCAAATTGGCATCCGAGGCGCTCAAAACACGACCGAGGGATGGGATTATTCGATTGATTCGGGCATGAGAGTCGTTTTTATGGACGAGCTCTGCGAAGCGGGCGTCGACAAAATCATTGGCGAAGCCAGACGAATAGTTGGTGATGGCCCAACATATATTTCGTTCGACATTGATGGTTTGGATCCGGCATTTGCCCCCGGAACCGGAACGCCTGAAATCGGTGGGATCAGTACTTTGGATGCTCTGAAGCTCATACGCGGGCTGAACGGGCTGAATCTTGTAGGAGCCGATGTCGTGGAGGTGTCGCCGCCTTTCGACCCGACAGGCGTTACCGCCTTGACAGGAGCCACATTCATGTACGAAATTCTCTGCCTTTTGGCTGAAGCTGTCGCGCGCGGTCGGTAGCGGCGCGGTCGGAAACGCCGATAGGCGGCAATGGCCTTAAATTTGCGCTTTGCCGCCTTAATGTCGCTCTCT
Organism: Albidovulum sp. bin36; assembly: GCA_002238565.1. Classification (GTDB taxonomy): domain Bacteria; phylum Pseudomonadota; class Alphaproteobacteria; order Rhodobacterales; family Rhodobacteraceae; genus JAPPFL01. Next base: position 35,688 of record MPMP01000007.1, on the reverse strand, counting down.
TGCACTGTCGTCACCTGTTTTGCGGATGCGGCATGGCGCCGCTAGCCGACACGGAGCCTCCGGAGCAATTGGCTGCCAAGCTTTCGCCGATCAGCTTACGAAATTCTGGATGCGGATAGATTTCAAATGCTCGCTGGCAGGATATTCGAGAACTATCCGGCTGGCCGGTCGCAGCGAGTAATTCACCGCGCAAAAGGCGAAGCCGGGATCTCATGAACTTGGTCGGAGCCTGGTCGATCATGTCCTCGGCCATGTCCAAGATCGCGATGATAAACCCATGGTATCTAGCGTCATTGAGTTTCAAGAGTTTGCCGGCGGTTCCCGGAATGCATTGGTAGCGGGATTCGCATGGCCCGTAGATACGGCTAAGCTGCGATAGCATCTCCGTGTATCTATAGTGGTGGCTGGCGATCGCCAGATATCGCCCGTATTGCTGCAAGAGCTCGCCTCGCCGAGTCATTTCCCATCGATTCTCCGATTTAGGGCCGATTAAGTAGAGGAAAAATTTCTGGCTCGCTTCATGGACCTTTATACCGGTCCTCGTGCGTTCGGAGGCTGCGATCGAGGCGCCGAACCGGCGGCTGCATGCATCATCGACCATGCTGCTTGCCAGGGCCGCCGAAGAACGCCCTGTAGACGTGTCCGGCCGCCGCAGGCGTCGAAAATGGCAGCTGCATGAAAACGTGGCCGAGCAGCGAATGGAGCGGATAGCCGGGCGGGTGCGCGACGCCCGGATGCTTGGCGGCGGCCGGAAACAGCCCGTCGTCCTCCCGATAGACCGTTCTGGGCATCGTAATCGCGTAAAGCATCAAGGGCGCGGCGAATGCCGCAACGAATGCGCTGGCATCGGTATTGCCGTGTTTCGACCATCCTGAAGCCGAAGCTCGGGTAGCCATTTTAGAAGGGCGCGTCGATATCCCAGTCGGAGAAGCGGCGGAATATCTGAATATGCCGCCACTTATCAAATATTGAATGGCATAAAAGTACTGGCGCCGAATTTTCCGCTAATTTTGCCGATGTTTCCTTCAGCGCGGAATTCTAGCGATTCGTTACGCTCTTTCGAGACGGATTTGCGCACTAGTCGCATCTGAATCGTCTTACGAAACAATGAAACAAAGATTTTTCATCGGGAATTAACGACCGTGGTCGGGCGGCTCGATACCGTGGCGAACTTTGTGTCGGCGATTACGTGAATGCGAGCGACTACAACGGTTGAGCTAATTGATCGCCAGTGTCCGTTCGCAAAATTTCATGGTGGCGTCTTTGGCCGCGGAAGACAGTCGCGGGCGCCATAGGTTCAGGTGCTTTTGGCATGTCGCCTCGACCCGGCCTTGAGCCGATCGCGCCATGCGGGCAACAGGATCGCTCCGCTGGAGATTGCCCTGCAGCTTCGAATTCGCAACTCGGATCGCAAGCCGCGACGGAGCTAAGGCCGCGGGCTTTAAGAAAGGTTCAACTCCTACGCTGAAATCCCTGAAAGGAACTCTGACCTTGAGCATGCCATTTGCGACCACTCGATTCGGCCGATTGGCCGCAGCGGGATGGGCAGTGTATCGGCGGGCTACGAATCCGCTTCGATTTCTTTGCCGGAGCAAACGTTCTACTGGGAATTTCTTCCGCGCCGCTGGAATTTAGTTGCCAATGATTTTTACCGGCGCCTCGGGCTCGGTGTAGTAGGGGAGGCTGTCGACGCGCGGCGCGTAGTCTCCGTTGGCTCGGCAGAACCGTATATGCGCGGCGATTTCCTCTAGAGTGGCAAACCAGACATCGCCCTTTTCCCGCATGTACTGGATAAGCTTCTCGACCTGCCGCCATCGAGCCAGCCGTCCCGTGGCAAAGGGATGCCAGACCGCGATCCAAAGGCCGCGATGCTCCCACATCGCGTCGAATTCTTCGCGAAACACATCCATGGCGCGCGAAGGTGAATTTATCGGCATCAAGTAGTTCAAATCCATGGTATGGACGTACTGCGGCCAGTCGTCCATTCCCCAGTGGGACGGAAGCTCGACGAGTTCGCCTTCCGCCGTTTTCAGGATGTACGGCACGTCGTCGCCCATCAATGACGCGTCGTATTCGAATCCCGCCCTGATCAGCAGGTCTGCCGAATGGCGAGAGAAGTTGTAGAGCGGAGCCCGCCATCCGCGCGGCTTCCTGCCCGTGGCGCTTTCGATCACTTCGATGCCGCGACGAAGCCAGTATTCCTCCTCTTCGCGCCCGGCGGCCCGAGGGTTCTCGTGAATGTAGCCGTGGTGTCCGATTTCGTGCCCGCCCTCCAGAATGGCGTCGACCGCTTTCGGATAGTTCTCGATGCACCATGCCGGAATGAAAAACGTCTGCTTGATTTCGAATCGGCGATACGTGTCCAATATCCTGGGAACAGCGATCTCGGGTCCGTATCGAAGCATCGACAGGCCGGAAACTCGATTGATGCCGTCGGATTCATGCTCGACGTGGATAAGGCTGTCGGCATCCATGTCGAAAGTTATCGCCGCGGCGCAGCGGGCTCCATTGGGCCAAGGAGGCGGGTTGACTATCAATTCGACTATCCTTCCCTTGCTGCTTTGTCAGTACATTGCCGCGCCGCCGTTAGGGCCTAGAATCTGGCCCGTATAGAAGCGCGATTCGGGACCGGCCAGAAATGCGATCGTATTGGCGATTTCCTCCGGCATTCCTAGGCGCTGGAGCGGGATGTCGGTCTCTTTTTCCCGCCACTCCGGCGACATGCTTTCAATGTCGAGCATCGCGGTGGCGACGGGACCCGGCGCGACCGCGTTGACCAGGATTCCGGGCGCAAGCTCTCTGGCCCAGACGCGAGTCATCGAAATGACGCCGCCTTTCGAGGCGCAGTAGGCCGTATAGTCCGGACGGCCGACATGCGCCAGTTCGGAAGCTACGTTTATGATCCGGAATCGGCCGTCCTCTCCGCCCGGCATTCGCCTTTGCATTCTTCGCGCCGCCTCGCGACCGACGAGAAACGCCCCGCGCAAGTTTACAGCGAGTACATTGTCGAAATCCGCCGCCGCCATTTGAGTTAGCTTGCCTTCGACGAGTATGCCCGCATTGTTGACGACGATGTCCAATCGATCGGTCCATTGATCGAGCTCGGAAAACGCGGTGTCGACTTGCCTCTCGCTTCTAACGTCGGCCCGCAGAAATATCGCGTCCCCGCCCAGTTCGGCTATCGAATCCGCCGCAGGCGCAGCATCGCCGACATCGAGCAGAGCGACTGACGCCCCCCTGCGCGAGAGTTCGAGCGCCGCAGCCCTGCCGATACCGCTCGCCGCGCCGGTTACGAGCGCGACGCGGTCTTCCAATTGCAGCTTCATCTCAGCAATTCGCCGCGATCAATGGTAATCGCTTGCCCGGTAATGTTGTCGGCCGCGTCCGATGCGAGAAACATGTAAATGTCCGCCATGTCCGCCGGTTCCATCAGGCCGCCGAGAGCTTGGGCGGACGTTATCTCGCGAAGGAGTTCGCTTTCGTCGCGATCTGATTTTTCGGCCATGGCGGCCAGGGATTTCATGGACGCCCCGGTGCGGACCCACCCCGGGCAGACGGCATTGACGCTAATTCCGAGAGGTCCCAATTCCTTTGCCAAGCTTCGCACAAATCCGATATTCGCGTGCTTGCTTGAGCAGTATGCGCCGAAACCGGCGACCCCGGTCTTTCCCCACATCGAAGCCGTAACCACGATTCTGCCGCCGCGCCTCATTTTCCCGAGAGCTGCGCGAGTTACGTGGTAGGTTCCAATCACGTTGATCGAAACGATTCGCTCGAATGCGGCGACGGTTTCCGGAGAGTCGTCTTGAATTGGCGTGAGAAGTTCCAGTCCGGCGTTGTTAATAAGCACGTCCAGATCCGAAACGGACTCCAGCGCAGTTTCGACGCTGTCCGAGCGCGCGATATCGCAAACCAGATGCCTGACCGCGGCGCCGTGCCGCTCGCTTAAATCCGCGGCGACGGCCTCGACGTCCTTATCGATCGCGAGCAGCGTAACAAGCGCGCCGGCCTTGACGAAGCCTTCGGCGACTCCGAGGCCTATGCCGCTGCTTGCCCCGGTAACGAGGACGCTGCGGCCGGAAAAGTCGAAATTCAGGTTTCGCCGCCGCCTCATTGGCTGGAGCTGTCCTGCAATTCGCGAGCTTGCCTGCGCATCAGGTCGCGAACATGGTTGCGCAGGTGAAAGAAAGACTCGCTTTCCTTTGTCCGGGAGTCTCTCTCGGGTCCTAGTTCCGAGGCGATATCGATTTCTTCTATTATCGTGGCCGGACGAGACGAGAACATGAAAGCCCGGTCTGCAAGAAAAACCGCTTCTTCGACATCGTGGGTTACGAATATGGCGGCCTTCTTTTCGACCCGGCAAATCTCTAGCAGCTGCTCTTGCAGAAATTCCCTGGTCTGGGCGTCCAATGCGCCGAAGGGCTCGTCCATGAGGAGAATGTCCGGAGCGGATGCCAATGTCCTCGCGATGGCGACGCGCTGCCGCATGCCTCCCGAAATCCGGTTCACGTAGAAATCCGCGTACGATCCGAGCCCTACTAGATCCAGATAGTATTTGGAAATTTCGAGCTTTTCCTTCTTGCCGATATCCGTTCTGTAGCGGGTTCCGAATTTGATGTTTTCCAAGACGGAAAGCCATGGAAAAGACGCGTACGCTTGGAAAACCATGCCTTTCCTTCGGTCCGGCCCCCTAACTTTTTCTCCCGAAAGAACAACCTCGCCGGACGACGCGCTTTCCAAGCCGCCAACAATTCGCAGGAGCGTGGTCTTGCCGCAGCCGGAAGGTCCGAGGTAGACGATAAATTCGCCTTCGGCGATGTCCATTGATACCTTGTCGACGACTTTGATCGGCGGTTCGTCCCGCCGCTCGCCGCCGAATTCCTTTTCAACCTCCCGAACTCTTAGAAAAGGCAATTTGCTTGCCATCGCCGCGCTCATAGATACCGGAAATGGCGGCGGTGCCATGCACGGATCGCCTGGTCGGTCAGCAGCCCGATAATTCCGATTACAAGAATCCCGGACATCACTTCCGGGGTTTTGAGGAAGCGGCGCATCGACCAGATGTAGTGTCCGATACCACTCTTGGCGGCTACGATTTCGGCGACGATTATCCAGGTCCAGCACCAGCCGAGCGTAATTCGCAAGTTGTCGACCAAACTCGGAAGCATCGCCGGGAGAAGTATGTCCCGCGTAATCTGATTTGGCTTTGCGCCGAGCGTAAAGCCGGACTCGACGAACTCGCGAGGAATTCTCTTCGCGTCGTCCGTTACCAGCAGGACGAGCTGAAAGAACGTTCCCATCCAGAGTACGGCGATTTTGGACGCTTCGCCGATTCCGAACCAAATTATCAACAGGGGAACGAGAGCCGGAACCGGAAGATACCGGATAAAGTCCACGATCGGCTCGAGCAATGCCGCGACAAGACGGTAATTGCTCATCCAGATGCCGATCGGAACGGCGAACAGGGCCGATAGCAGGAACGCTCCCCATACTCGCGCGACGGAAACCCAAATGTCGTTCAGAAAGTGCGCCTCGGTCAGGAGCCGAAGCATGGTCTGCACGACCGTTCCGGGCAAAGGAAGAAACCTCTCCGGAACAGTGCCGGTTAAGACGATCGAATACCAGACGGCAATGAACAGCGCGAAAGCCGCGATTCCAAGCGCGAAGTTGGCCCGGGCGTTCGATTTGCCGCGGAAAGCGACAAGCGATGCCAGAAGCTGCCTCCGCCTAGCTGCTGCACCGCCCGTCGCGTCGACCAATTTACGTTTCCTTCAATCGCTGGAATCAGCGCGCCGGACTCGAACTGGAATTCGCGGTGATCGCAATCCGGCAATCCGCACGCCCTTGCAGTCCAGGCGACCAGGCATCGGGACTGGGATTTCGGCGGATTCGCCGCGAATTCCAGGTATGCGCTAGCGCATTGCGCCGTCGAACAATCCTTCCGTGAGCGAAGGATCGACCATCGCTTCATAGGGGATGGGCGCGTCCATATAGTCAAGATCGACATTGATGGCGACCAGATCTTCGGTGATCTGCTTGAGCTTGGGTTCTGCGCCGGACGTGCCGAAATACTCTTCTGCGTCCTCGTAGCTCGTATAGTAGACCCCCGCCAGATCCGCCTTCATTTGATCGGGCGTGACATCGTATTCCGGGGCGGCGAGTTCGAGGAACTTTTCAGGATCTTCGTTGAAGAGGTCCACGGCTCGGTAAATTCCTCGCATGAACGCCGCATATTTCTCCCGGTTTGCGATGTAGTCGGTTTTGTTTACGATGACGACATCCGTAATCAGACCTTCGAATTCGCGCGACGTCAGCAGGATTTTGGATCCTTCCCTCGAGGTGTTCGCGGCGATTTCGCTAAGCATCGGCTCCCACGACGCGACGGCGGCGATGTCCTCGTCCTCGAATACCGCGGGGCTGTCGTCGGTCGCGATCAAGCGGACATTGACATCGTTCATCGACAGTCCCATCGCCCTGAGCGCGTGCGCGGTCATCAAAATCCCGGGATGCCCGGTTTCTCCGGCGAAGTTCTTGCCTATGAGATCTTCGACCGAGTCGATTCCCGGACCTGCGACAACTCCGTCGGCTCCTACTGAAACATCGATCAGACCGATTACGACCGTATCCGAATCCGCGGTGAGCGGCCTCGACATATGCTCGCCTATCGTACGCATCGTGCAATTGATATCGCCGGTTTCCAGCGCAGGATAGACGTTCGCCCTGTCGTTGTCGTAGACGTAGCTGAATTCGATGCCTTCTTCTTCGAAAAAGCCCATCTTGTCGGCAACTGGCGCGGGCGCGAATCCGAACCAGAACGGATAGGCGCAATTGACCTCGCTATTGGCGGCGGCTTGACCGGCCCAGGCAACCGATACAGCCAGGCCGAGCGCTAGCGTTCGAGTGTTCTTGGCGAACAGAGTGCTTCCTTCCGAATGCTTCGGAAAAATACGAGTCTTCATTTTTTTCTCCCTGATGATGCGCATGTTGCGCAATTAGGCCCAAACCTTAGCAAGAGCCTAACAAGTTATTCTATGCAAGCTGATCCGTTCCTGCTCTGCGGCGGCAATTCGATGTACGGCTTCACTTCACCGTTTGTCAAGTGAGAATAGGGATCGGGGTGTATCTCAAACTTGTTGCAAAGCGATGCGAGAAAGTATTCCTATAGTAGCGCGCCTCTTTATGGGTTGGAAGGTCGGAAACTCACATTCGGCCCGATCAACCAAGTTGGGCTGCACCCTAGGGGTCGCGCGGATTTCGAGAACGAGGATGACTTGGCTTTAGCGGCATTCTGCTGGCCGGCATAGAAGACATCGATCTCGGCGCTGCTTTCAGGACTATGCGGCGTACCGGCTCGAATGACGCGGAAGCGGCTGGACGCGGCGATTGAAAGGCCGGGACCTGAAGCGGGGGGACAGAAAATCAACGGTAGACGCAATCGCGGAGCAAATGCATTGGATAGGATCAAAGGGAGGCGGGGCGGAACCATTCCTGCGCTTTGAGCGGCTGAAGCTCGGCGAAATTATTCCCGATCGTATCGACCAGGTTCGCGGCGCCCCGAGTACGGAACTCGACATCCGGCTTGCATGACGCGCTGATTGCCGCAGCAGGAAAAAACGCGGCGCGGAATTCTGTCCGCATTCGGTTTTCGCAGCCGCTCCCGTAAAAACCGGCGCGAGGCCGGTTCCGACGCCTATGCCGGAAGTAGGGATTGGCAAGGCCGGCAACGCTTTGGATCGCAAGACCTAGCTCGGGCGCAGCGCAAGGCTAAGCGAGCTTCCGAAAAATTCCGTTGCGATTGCAGTAGGCGCCGCGACTTTGGCGCAGCCGGGATTGAATAATTCGGGATTCAGCAAATCCCGACCGAATTCGCTAGCCCTTGACGGCGCCGGCCACCATTCCGGCAATTATCTGGCGGGCGGCGAAAAACGTAAAAAGCAGGGGAGGTATGACGATCAGCGTTCCCATCGCCATGATTCGACCCCATTCGACTCCGGTGTCGGTAATGAAGCCCGCGGCGCCGACCGGGAGAGTCCTAGTATTGCGGCCGGTCAGGAGAAGCGCCAGGATGAACTCGTTCCAGGCAATTCTAAAAGTGAAAATTCCTGCAACCGCGTATCCCGACTTCATAAGCGGAAGCATGATCCGGAAAAAAACCTGCAGAGGAGTTGCGCCGTCGATTATCGCCGCTTCTTCGAGTTCGACGGGAATCTGCTTGTAGAAGCCGAATAGCAGCCAGATCGCAAATGGCAGATTCAGCGCCGTATAGAAAAAAATCAATACGGCCAAATCGTTGTCGATATTGAAGACAACGACGAGCGCGAAGGCGGGGACTGCGAGAACGGCCGGCGGAACCATGCGAATTAGCAGCGTCGAATTGGCGATAAACCGCCGTCCCCGAAATTCGGCGCGAGCCAGCGCGTAGGCGCAAAAGCCGCCGAGAGCCAGCGTTAGGAATGTCGATGCGGTTCCTACGATTACGGAGTTCCACAAATACGTGTCGAACTTTCCTCTCGTCATTATGTAGGCGTAGTTGTCGAGCGTCGGTACGAAAAAGAACCAGAGCGGCTCTTTCGATTGGACAATGACATCGTTCTTGAACGACGTCGCGACCATGATCCAAATCGGGGCGAGAGCCAGAACCGCCAGCGCGATCAGCGCAAGATAGTGCCCCAGAATCCTGGCGAAGCGGCGTTCGCTATAATCGGCCATGTCAGATGTCCGACTTTTCTTTCAACGGATCGGTGAATACGAGAATTGCAAAGCTAAGCCCGAAAACCAGCAGAATCAGCAATACTGAAATCGCCGAGGCGTAGCCCAGCTGCTGCGTGTCGAAAGCCCTATTGTAAATGTGCAGGGACAGCAGTTCCGTAGCCCTGCCGGGGCCGCCTCCCGTCAGAATGTACATGACTTCGAGGGCTCTGAACACGTCGATCAGCCGCATAAGCAGCGCGATCAGGATGATCGATTTTATCATCGGCAGCTTGACTAGAAGAATATGCTGCCACCAGTTCGCGCCGTCGATCTTGCTGGCTTCGAGGACTTCCCGCGGAAGAGCCTGGAGGCCCGCAATGACAATAATGAAGATGAACGGGGTCCATTGCCAAATGTCGGTGAAGACGATCGCGAAAAAAGCGAGCTCGGCGTCTCCGAGCCAAACCTGGGGCTCGATGCCGATTTTGCCGATATAGTAGTTTATCCATCCGATGCGGGCGTCGAACAGGTATCGCCAGATCAGCCCGACGACGACCGGGGACACCATCAGCGGTAGAATGAAAATCGTTCTAAAGACCGACGCGCCTCGGATCGGCTTTTCCAGCAGCAGCGCCAGGCTAATGCCCAGAACCATTTCAATCAGAATCGTCCAGAAGCCGAACCGGATGGTCACCCAGATTGACTCCCAGACATCCGCATCCATGATCATTCTCTTGAAATGCGAAAGGCCGACGAAAGGCGCCGTATCGAACGGCATTCCGATCTTCCAGTCGAAAAAGCTTAGATAGAAGGCGTCGATGACCGGATAGACCAGCCCGCCCGCCATTACGAGAACTGCTGGAAAGATAAAGAGATACGGGTTCAGCGACCGGATATTGAAGCCGGGGCGACCTGAATCGTCCTGTTCTCCGTCGGTGCTGTCGCTCAGAGGCATTGGGTCACTCGGGATGCTTGAGGCGGACCCGGGCCGAGTTTCGGCCCGGGGCGGCTTGCTTAGGTTAATTTCCGCGATACTTCGCCCAAGTGTAGTACCCTTCCCGCTCCATGATCTCGCGGGCTTTTTCGTTGGCCGCGTCCATGATCGGCTGAATCGGCTTGTCCGTCGTGATGACTTCGGTCAAGGCTTGCCCGAGCACGTCGACATTGAGTTCATTCCATTCGGGAATCAGCGGACGCCAGTCCGGGTCGGCGCAGGGAAGCTGCTCCGCGACGACCGGGTATTCGTCGAAATTGCCGGCGTTGTTCATCAATGTCGAAATGCGAACCGGGTCGCCGCCCAGCTCGACCATCCGCTGATCGCCCGCCTTGGAGGTGATGTATTGAAGGAAAAGAAAGGCGGCCTGTTGATTCTTCGAATTCGCCGGGATGCCGACCGCGAATCCGCCGGTTTCCGAGCCGCAGCGCGAACCGACGGGATGCAGCCCGTATCCCACCATGCCGTCGATTTTCGAAAGCTTGGCATTCCTCGACATCGCGGCGATTTTCAGCGTATCGAGATACAGCGCGGCATCGCCCTGGAGGAATGCCGCCGCCGCTTCGCCGAAGCCGAAGGTCTGGATGCCGGTCGGTCCGGTTTGCGCGATTTCGCGAAGCACTTGCGCGGCCTCGACCGCCTCGGGCGAGTTGATCGTGGGATTCCACTGGTCGTCGAAAATTTTTCCGCCGAGCGGCGCGAGATGAAGCAGCCATGCCGCGGTTACCTGGTGGCCGGTTTTTCCTCTGGAGGTCATTGCGGGAATGCCGGCTTCGCCGAGCTGCATCATTACGGACCTTAGCTCGTCGTAGGTCGTCGGCGGTTCGATGCCCTGTTCCTCGAGTATGTCCTTCCTGTACGCGAGGATTGACGTTTCCGCGCCGAAGGGGAGGCCGTAAAGAGCGCCGGACTTGCCTGGCATATAGCCCTTTTTGCCGCCTACGACGCCGCCGTTCTGGAGGTACGCGTCGGCGATGTCGTCGATGTCGAATTCGGGGTCGACAAGCGAGCCGCTGGTGAAGAACTGGGACAGCGGCGTCAGAAGCCCCTTTGAAACGTACTCGCCCTTCCACATGACGACCCATGATACGACGTCGTAGTCGCCGGTCGGCTTCGACATTTCGAGAATCTGGCGATCGCGAAGCTTGAGGTACTGCAGCGCGTCGATTTCGACTTCGATGCCCGTTTCCTCGGTGAATTCCTCGACCAGGGTTTCTGCGGCCTGGAAGTGGGCCAGCGCCGGCCAGCTTACGACAATGGTCGTATCCGCGTACTTTTCGTAGGGGTTGGCGAGCGCCGAACCGCCTACTGCGCAAGCTGCTGCGAACGCGGCGATTCCCGCGAAGCCTTGAGCAAGATTCTTAAGTTTCATCATAGTCCTCCTAGGTTCGAAACTGTTCGAGCCGGATTACTCCATTCCGGCCCGCTTTTCTCGCCGCCGCTAAATCGCGTTTCCGGATTCGCGGTCGAACAAGTAAACACGACTGGTGTCGAAAAGATAGTTGCCGCTGGACATTGGCTCGGAAGCGGGACCGGCCTCGACAGCGGCGGTAACGTGGGCATCCCCGATCTTCGCCGCTAGAAACTGGCTCGAGCCGATATATTCCGCGACGCTGACGTCTAGCCGAATTTTGGCATAGGTGGATTCGGACGAGCCGGCGCGCGAGGCCTCCACGGCGAAATGCTCGGGCCTCAGGCCGGCGACGACTTTCTTGCCGCGCGTTTTTTTCGCTCTCTTGGCAAGCTCCGGAGCCAGCGGCAGTTCAAATCCGTCTCCCTTGACTGCGACGGCGTCCTCGCCGCGCAATTCGCCGTCGAGAAAATTCATGGACGGCGAACCGATGAATCCCGCGACAAAGGTGTTCCTAGGCGAATTGTAGACGTCTCGAGGGGTTCCGACCTGCTGAATGATTCCCTTGTCCATTATGACGATCCTGTCGGCCATGGTCATGGCCTCGATTTGATCGTGAGTTACGTAGATCATGGTTCTATCGAGCTTCTTGTGGAGAATCGCCAGCTCGGTTCTCATGGAGGATCTCAGTTTCGCGTCCAAATTCGAAAGCGGCTCGTCGAACAGGAAGCAGTAGGCGTCGCGCACGATAGATCGTCCCATCGCGACTCTCTGCCGCTGGCCGCCCGAAAGGTCTTTCGGCTTGCGGGCCAGGTAGTCCGTCAATTCGAGCATTTCGGCGGCTCGGCGAACGCGCTCCTCGATTTCCGCCTTCGGCTTGCCCGCAAGGCGCAGGGCGAACGACATGTTGCCCGCGACATCCATGTGCGGATAAAGCGCGTACGATTGGAATACCATTGCGATATCGCGCTGCTTAGGGGGTAGCCAGGTCACGTCCTTGCCGCCAATGCGGATTTTCCCCTTCGAGACGTCTTCGAGGCCCGCGATCATGCGCAGGGTGGTGGACTTTCCGCACCCGGACGGACCGACGATTACAACGAATTCGCTTTCTTCGATGCTCAGGCTCATTTCCGGTATTACAACGGTCGGCCCGAACCTCTTTATAACTTTTTCGAGTGCTACGCCCCGCATTCCAACTCCTCCGTTACGGCGCCTGGCGGTGCATCCGATGCGGCCGCCGCGTCACTTCTCCTACAGATTCCGCCCGCAGGCAAATAATTCATCGCGGCGGCCCCGCGCTCATGCGAATTTCAAGGCTCGGGCCTGGCTCCCTAACCGCGATTCTCCTCGCGTGCCCGCCGGAGCGCGAGCATACTTCCTCGACCGCGGTCTCGCCCATATGCTTCAAGGGCGTGCGGACGGTCGTCAATGATGGCCTGACATAGCCCGCTAGCTCCGAATCGTGGATGGCGACCAGCGAAAAGTCGCCGGGCACCGCTATCTCCATGTCGGCGAGCCTCGCCAAGGCGCCGATCCCGGAAATTACATTCGAAGATACCGCCGCCGTCAATCCTTCGGCGCCGCCGACGAGATTTTCGATCCCCCGCGCCCCGTCGGCAAAGTGCGAGCCGCCGGTTCCATGCCACGAGGGCTCCGGCTGAATTCCGAAATTCAGAAGGGCGTCTTTCCAGCCCGCAACTCTTTCCCGCGAAAACTCCAGCTGCTTGTCCACGTCGAGTATGCCGATCCGGCGATGGCCGAGTTCGATTAAATGGCTAGTCGCCAGCCAGGCGGCATTCCTGTTTTCAAATTCGACGAGCGTGGCATTCTCGGATTTTCCCGATTGCAGAAGGACGGTCGGAATTTTCCTCCTCGCCGCCCGCGAAAGCGCGCGGTCCATTTCGGTTGCGGCTCCCTGCAGGATCAGGCCGTCGACTCCGCCGCCCCCGATTAGGTCTTCGACATGCGAGCATTCGCCAGGTTTGCTGGCCTCGCCAAGAATGATGCATTTCCCGAGCCGGGCGGCGGCGCCCTGCGCGCCTCCGACGATGGAGGCGTTTACCGGGTTGTCGAGATTGTGCATGACCAGGGCCAGCATGCCCGACTTCGCCGATCGAAGCGATCTCGCGGCGGCGTGCGGCGAATAGTCGAGCTTCCGAATGATTTTTTCGACGCGCTCGCGGGTCGCCCGGCTGACCCGAAGCGACGCGTCGCAGTTGACTATTCTCGATACGACCGCCGGAGAAACCCCGGCTTCCCGCGCTATCGTCGTAATCGTCGCCATCCACTGTCCCAATTCTCGCATACCCGGAAGGCATTGCATTGGAATACTACAATTGGTAAATCGTTTGAGCAAATTTTTTTTCGGGCTTTTGAGCGCGTTGCGGGACTGTTCGTTCAGGCTAGCGATGGCTGCGCCGACAATCCGGATTCAAGGGCATGCGCATGGCGGACGCACTGAAAATCATGGCTTGGGACGATTCTCGATGCACCGCGCCGATCGCCGCCGCCAGCTCCGCCTGGTTCGCCAGGACCGGAGTCGAGATCGAAATAGCGGCGAGGTCGCTTGCGGCCTTTAACGACCAGCCGCTGCGAGAATTGTCCCCGAAATGCGATTTGATGGTCGTCGACTACCCGCATGTCGCCAAGGCGTTGGAAGAACGGGCAATCGTGTCGTTCGACAAGCTGGCCGACCCGGCCGCGATCCGGCCGATCGCGGAGGCGGCGATCGGAAATGCGCAGGCATCCTTCCTGATCGGGGAGAAGTGCGCCGCGCTCGCATGCGACGCCGCATGCCACCTTTCGGCGTTTCGTCCCGATCAATTCGCGCGGCTGGGCCGCGAGGCGCCGACGACCATGGGCGGGGTCTTCGCGCTGATGGAGTCAAAACCTGGAACCGTAGCCGCTGCGCTTCACCATACGGATGCCTTATCCGTTCTGATGAGCCTGGCCCACGGAGCGGGAATCCCGCCCGATGGCGGACGCCGGTTTTTTCGGGATGCCGGAAAGGCATCCGCATGCGCCGCCGCCCTGGCTCGTTTCGCGTCGAAGGCGCCGGAATATTGCTGGAACTCCACGCCGCAAGAAATTTTCAGGATTGCGTCCGCAGGCGCGGAAATCGCCTACATCCCGTTTACGTTCGGATATTCGAGAATGGTCGAAGCCGGCAGGGGAGGGTGGCGGTTCGCGCCTCCTCCGGCAGGCGGCGGCAGCTTGCTGGGCGGAGCGGGCATGGCGGTGTCTTCGCATTCGCGGCGGCAGGCGGCGGCGGCGGAATTCGCTCTGTGGTACTGCGGCTGCGAAGGGCAGGCTCTAGCCGCTCGCAATTTCGGGCAGCCGTCCAGGGCCTCGGCGTGGGACGATCCGGGCGCGAGCGCCGAATCGGCCGATTTTTTCAATTCCGCGCGGACCACGCAGGAAATTGCCTTTGTCCGGCCCCTGGCTTCGTGGTGGCCCGCGGCGCAGCTGGAGCTGGGCGCGGCGCTTGTCGAGGAGCTTAGGCGAAAAAGCGATCCCGAGCGTATAATCCTAGCTCTCGAAAGTGTATACGGCAGGCATTGGACGGAGGCTGAGGCGTAGCATGAATTCCGAATCAGACACTGCAAAATCCGCTCTAGACGGCGTGCGAATACTTGACTTCTCGCAGATGATGATGGGGCCGCTCTGCACGCAGACGCTTGCCGACCTGGGAGCGGACGTTATCAAGGTCGAGCGTCCCGAGACCGGCGACTGGATGCGGGGCATGCCCATGGTCGGGGAATTCGTGGGAAGCGACAGCGCGGCCTTCCATGCCTTCAACAGGAACAAGAGGTCGCTGACCGTCGATCTCAAGAACGAGGTCGGCCGGAAGGCGCTGCTCGCGATTTCAAGGAAATGCGACGTCGTAGTCGAGAATTTCCGCTCCGGCGTGATGGATCGCCTCGGTCTCGGCTATGCCGATTTCAAGGAAGTCAATCCCGGGATCATCTACGCCTCGGGCTCGGGATGGGGCTCGGGAAGCAAGATGGCCGAGCAGGGGCTGCCGGGGCAGGACTTGCTCGTTCAGGCGATGAGCGGAGTTATGTTCCATACCGGGCGCGACGGCGACCCGCCTACGGCGTGCGGAACGCCGATAGCGGATTTCGCTGCGTCGCAGTCGCTCGCTATCGGCATTCTGGTCGCGCTGATCGGGCGGGACCGGCACGGCGTCGGCCAGAAAATAGAGACAAATCTGTTTTCGGCCACGCTTGGAGTCATGGCGCAGGAAAATTTCGCCGTCGCCAATCAAGACGTGAATCTAAGACGGTCGAAGGCGGGCATCGCATCGTGCTGGAACGACGCTCCCTACGGCAACTACCGGACCAGCGACGGCTGGATTGCGATCGCAATGTGCCCGCTCGACAAGCTCGGCGCGCTTATCGGCGACGACAGTTTGGGCGAGCTTGACCCATGGGAGCAGCGCGACGAGGCGAAACGGCGCATCGACGCCTGCATCGAAAAGCTCGCTACGAACGAGTGGATGATGAAATTTAGGGCGGCCGACATTTGGGCCGCTCCGGTCCGAACGTCTCGTCAAGCGATGCGCGAGCTTGCCGACGCCGACTCGGACAGGCTGGTGACGATGAAGCATCCGGAGGCCGGCGAGGTTACGGCGATCGCCTGTCCGATAGCGATGAGCGAGATGCCGGCGCGCGAGCCTCGCGCTGCGCCCCTCGTGGGCCAGCACACCGAAGAAATCCTGAATCAATTCCTTTCGGAGGATGAAATCTCGGAATTGAGGGATGCGGAGGCGCTCTGAGATGGAAGAAAGGCTGCACCCCAATTTGGCCCTAAAGCGCGCCGGAGCGGTCGATATCGTTCGAATCGACAGGGAAGATGCGCTCGGCGCTTTGAATTTCGAGATCATGGAATGCCTAGGCGACTATGCCGCCCGGCTGCAATCGGATGCATCCCGACGCGTGCTCGTGCTTACGGGAACCGGTCGCGCATTTGTCGCGGGTGCCGATATAAATGGCTACGACGGCGTAGGGCAGGCGGAATTCGACCTTTTTCAGAGGCGATCCCGGCGGACATTCGATATTATCGCGGGACTGCCTCAAATTACGATCTGCGCGGTAAACGGCTATGCGCTCGGAGGAGGCTTCGAGCTGGCGCTTTGCTGCGACATAGTTCTGGCGAGCCGAAAGGCGAAGCTCGGCCTGCCGGAAATTAAGCTCGGCCTGCTTCCCGGCGGAGGCGGAACCCAAAGGCTGGCGAGACTCGTCGGAGCTATGCGCGCAAAGGAGCTTCTCTTGACCGGCCGCATGATGACGGCCGACGAGGCGGTCGGCTACGGAGCTGCGCTCGAAGCCCTGGATCCTGACGAATTAATGCCGAGGGCGGTCGCGCTGGCTAACGAATTGGCATCGAAGGCGCCGCTCGCTCTGGCCGAAGGCAAGCGCGTCGTGGACGACGGGCTCGATTCTTCGCTGAGTTCGGGATTAACTCTGGAGCAGCGAGTTCTTGGCGCGCTGTTCGCCAGCGACGATGCCAAGGAAGGCATTGCGGCATTCATCGAGAAGCGCGAACCGGATTTCAAGGGACGCTAAGGAGATCTAGAATGAGCGAAAGCGTTATAGGCTATAGGTGCGGGCCGTTTGCCACGGTAGGCATGGGGCTTCCCGGGGACCACGAGGGGAAGACCGCCACGCGGGTTTTTTTCGTTCTGGGCGCCGGCAAGCTAGCGCTGATCGACAGCGGGATCCACGCGGGGCTTCCGGCTCTGCAGCGAGCGTTCGCCGAGTTGGGCAAAGAGCCGAAAGATCTCGATTACCTGCTCCTTACGCACGAGCACATGGATCACATCGGCAACAACGGCTGGCTTAAGCGGGAAACCGGATGCGCCGTCATGGGGCATGCTTTGCGCGCCGACCGGGTTGCCGACAATATGCTAAATGCAAAGACTATCGTTCACGCGTTCCCGGAAGGCGAATGCTTCGACTTGAAGAGCGAATACCTCGACTGGATGGGCCCGGAGGAAGGGCCGATCGACGAAACGATCGCCGAGGGAGACCTCGTCGATCTTGGGGGAGGCGTGGAGCTCGAGGTCCTCGACTTTCCGGGCCACTCTATGGCTGAAATAGGATTCTACGAGCGGCAGTCGGCTTCCCTGGTCATAGCGGATCCATTGCTGCCGAAAATTAATCCGGTCCTGTATCTTTACGAAGACCCGAATGCCATGCGCGAGACTTTCGACAAAATCGAGAATTTCCTCGCGGAGCGCAGCGTGTCGACAGTGATTTTCGCGCACGAAGATCCGCAGGGCCCGGATGGTGCTCTCGAGCTCTTGAACGACTGCCGCCGGCGCGTAGACAAGGTAGAGGAATCCATCCTGCGTCACGTAGAACGCAATCCGGGCATTGGGCTGGCGGAGCTTCGCGACAAGTGCTGCGACGACCAGGGCAAGGTCCGAGAATGGCGCGCCCTCGTCTCGATCAATGCGAGCTTGATGGATTTCGAATCCAAGGGCGTGGTGCGCAGAGACGGGGAGGGGTGGCGCCTTGCCTAGTAATCGCCTGTCCAAAGCCGCCGTTCTCGGAGCGGGGACCATGGGCGCTCAGATCGCCCTGGCTTTCGCCATGGGCGGCGTGCCCGTATCGCTGTGGGGGCGACGGCCGGAAGCTCTAAGGGACGCATCGGAGCGGATTTCTCGGGATTGGGGATTTCTAGTGTCCGAGGATCTGGCGAATCGGGACGACGAAGGCGCGGTATTCGAGCGATTGAAGTTCGAAAGCGGATTGGAATCGGCCGTCGAGGGCGCGGGATTCGTCATCGAGGCGATTTCGGAAGAAATTGAGTCCAAACGCCGGCTTCTGCGGAGGGCGCAACTCGCGTCGGACGAGAACGCGCTGCTGTCGAGCACCACGTCGGCGATTATGGCCGGCGACCTTCAGGCCGAACTCGGCAATCCGGAACTGTTCTGCATCGCGCACTTCGCGCAGCCGGCGCACATCGTAAGCCTCGTCGAGGTCGTGCCGGGCGACCGGACATCGGAATCCGCAGCGGCGGCGACATCGGAGCTGCTCGAGTCGATCGGCAAGGTTCCGGTCGAATGCCCGGACATTCCGGGCTTTCTTTGGGCGCGAATACAGCATACCGTGCTGAGAGAGTTTGCGTCGCTGGTAGGCAAGGGCCTTGCGACGCCCGAGGCATGCGACAAAATCCTGAAGCTCGGCTACGCGGCGCGATTGCCGGCAATGGGCGCATTCGAACATGCCGACCTCGCCGGACTGAAACTGCTAAACGGGGACGCGGCGAAGGCGGTGTGGGCCGATCTTTCCAATGTTTCCGACCCGGCCGAAACGCCGGTTGGGCAGCTTTTCGAGCGGGGATTCGAAGGCATGAGCTCCGGAAGGGGCTTTTACGACTGGAATGCCCGCGACCCCGAGGAGTTCAAGAAAGAGCGCGACAGGGAAATCGTACGGCGAATGAAAATTTTATCGGGGGCGGAGGTCAGATTGAAAAACCGGTAGAATCTCGGATATGGACGGATCTTAAGCTGCACGGAGCCAGGGGCGGGCGGCTTGGCCATTCGGCGCGGCGACCGCGTAAATCCTAATTCGACGAATGCATGGCTCGCGACGAAATCTTTTCCGGCTGAAGGCGGTCGCGTTGCTTGGCGAGCGGCGGGCATTTGCAGGGGCCTGGAAATTGCCTTATTGGGATCTGGTCGCGCGGGTTGCCTTTCGAAGAGCATTGCTTGCATTTCCGCGCGCAGCCTTGGAAATTTCAGCGGCGGTATTAAGTTATGCGCAATTACCGGCATTAGGCGGCGATAGCCGCACTATGCGTGACATAGCGTGGCGGCGAGTCTAATTTGAAATCGCCGGCATGTAGTGGAGCCTGGGGCAGACCGATGGGAAATGAATTCGACGCTCTATTCAACGAAAGCCTGGATGCTTTGAAGTCGGAAGGCAACTATCGCTACTTTACCGACATTCTGAGGAACCGCGGAAAGTTCCCGGCGGCAACGCAATTTTTCGACGGGGGCGAGCGCGAGGTGACCGTCTGGTGTTCGAACGACTACCTCGGCATGGGGCAGCACCCTGCGGTTCTCGAGGCCATGATACGCGCAATCGACGAATGCGGCGCCGGCGCGGGAGGTACCAGAAATATTTCCGGCACGACGCATTATCACGTCCTTCTTGAACGGGAACTCGCCCAATTGCACGGCAAGGACTCCGCTCTGCTGTTCTCGTCGGGCTACATGTCCAATTGGACGACGTTGTCGACGCTTGGCTCGAAGCTCCCGAATGCAATAATTTTTTCCGATGCCATGAACCATGCGTCAATGATCGAGGGAATTCGCCATTCCGGCGCGGCGAAGCGAATTTGGAAGCACAACGATGTCGACGACCTGGACAGGCTGATGTCCGCAAGCCCGGCCGACGCGACAAAAATCATAGCGTTCGAGTCTGTCTATTCCATGGACGGCGATATCGCGCCGGTAGGCGAGATCTGCGAAGTCGCCGAACGCCATGGAGCGATAACTTATTTGGACGAAGTCCATGCCGTGGGAATGTACGGCGCTCGCGGCGGCGGCATTGCCGAGCGTGAAGGAGTGGCGGATCGGATCACGATTATTGAGGGCACGCTTGCCAAGGCTTTCGGCGTTATCGGCGGATATATCGCAGGATCTTTCGCCATGTGCGATTTCATTCGCTCGTTCGCGAGCGGATTCATTTTTACAACATCCTTGCCGCCGGCGGTAGCCGCAGGCGCGCTGGCATCGGTCCAGCATTTGAAAGTCAGCGAATTCGAACGCCGACGGCAAATGAGGCAGGTCAGGAAGGTTCGGGACAAGCTCGGCGCGCACGGGATTCCGCACATGGACAATCCGAGCCACATTGTTCCGGTCCTCATTAAGGATCCGGTAAAATGCCGCTACATTAGCGACGTGCTCTTGGAGGACTACGGCATCTACGTTCAGCCGATAAACTACCCGACGGTGCCGAAGGGAACCGAACGGCTGCGTATCACGCCATCGCCGATTCATCGCGATGCCGACATCGACCGGCTAGTCGGCGCGCTTAAGGACCTTTGGTCGCAATGCGCGCTGTCGTACCAGGTAGCCTAGCGATCCGCGGCATGCTGCCTTCGGCGCCGAGACTTAGGATTCTTTGCGCGGCGGCGGTTCTCGCGGCTTCGTGGTCCATGGATGCGCTTGCGGAGGGCGACCCCGACAAAGGCGCAAAAACCTTCAGAAAATGCAGGGCCTGCCATGCGATCGTCGCTAGCGACGGGACTACGATCGTGAGAGGCGGCAAGGTCGGTCCGAACCTGTTCGGCGTCGCCGGAAGACCCGCGGCGGCGGTCGAGGGCTTCAAATACGGAAAGGGACTAATCGAGGCGAGCGAAAAAGGCCTCGTGTGGGACGAAGAAAACTTTATTGACTACATTAGGGATCCGCCGAAATTCGTTGCCGCATACGTGGGCGTTTCCAAGGTCGCGGCAAGGATGGCGTTCAAGCTTGGCAAGGGCGGAGAGGATCTGTACGCCTACCTCTCGCAAGTAGCGACCGAAAGCGAGTAGCGGGGCTTTGTCGGCTAGCGGGAGTCGGGGAGGCTTTCTATCTCTTCGATTCGGCTCCGAACTCCGCTATGGAATTCGCCAGCGATTCCGCGCCGACTAGCGACGCGCCCGAAACCGCGCAGGCTTGCGGCAGCACCATCCACTCGAGCATCCACGCCCCCCCCGACCGTTCCTGCTCCCGCCCCCGACCTCCGCTATGGAATCCCCCAGCGATCCCGCGCCGACTAGCGACGCGCCCGAAACCGCGCAGGCTTGCGGCAGCACCATCCACTCGAGCATCCACGCCGCGCCCGACCGTTCCTGCTCGTGCACCAGAGCCTGATGAAAACCCGATACCAAAGTTGCATTGAATCGAGCCAGCGACACCAGGAGTTCCGCCTTGATCGGATTGGATTTGTGCGGCATCGACGACGAGCCGCCGGCGTTCAGGAGCCGGACTTCGCCCATTTGCGCCATCAAAGCCACATCCTGGCCGAATTTGCCGAGGATTCCGGCGAGTGCGGAATTCCAGGACGCGTATTCGGCAAGAGAGTCCCGCTCCGAGTGCCATCCATGGCCAGGTTCGCATAGGCCGAGAGCATCCGCAAGAATTCGCGCTACGTCGTCGGCTCGGCTGCCAAGCCTCGACCTGTCGCCGGTCGGCCCGCCGAACTGGAGCCTTTCGAGCTGCGGGCCAAGGCTTTCAAGCCGTTTCCGGTGCGAATCAAGCGGCCTGCGCCAGGATTCGATACGAAATCTTGCAAGCATGGGCTCCGCATTCTGCATTCTCGTTCTCGCCATGACTTCGACATCGCCGAATTCAGCGCTCAAACGCTCGAATGCTCCGCCAAGGCGGTTCAATCGCGACAGGAAGTAGGCATTCACATTCTTCAAGGCCAATACCAGCGCCGTATCGATCAAGTCCTGGCTGGTCGCGCCGAGATGCAATCCCGTTCCGAACTGCGCGCCGGCCGCGGCGCGCAATTGGCGCACGAGCTCGGGCACCGGAACGCCGTCTCTCTCCGTGCATTCGCGAATCAATTTCGTGTCGGGCGCGAAGTCCGCCAATTTCCTTAGAGCCGCGGAAATTTCCGATTTCGGAACTGCGCCAACTGCTCCCAAAGCGGCAGCAAGATGCTTTTCGAATTCGATCATGCGGGAAATCATTGCCGTTTCGCTGAACTCGCGCGCAACGAATTCGTCCCGTCGCAGGAACTCGAACAGACCCATGTCGTAGGATGCCCCCGGCAATTCAAACGGCTTCCAGGGCTAATGCCACCCCCTGGCCCACGCCAACGCACATCGTCGAGAGGGATCGTCCGCCGCCTCGGCGATGGAGCTCAAGGGCCGCGGTACCGGTAATTCTCGCACCCGACATGCCCAGCGGATGGCCGAGCGCGATCGCGCCGCCATTCGGATTAACGCGCTTGTCGTCGTCCTCGAGTCCGAGTTCCCTCATGACCGCAAGAGACTGGCTGGCAAACGCCTCGTTGAGTTCAATAACGTCGAAATCATCCAAGTTCGCTCCCAGGCGATTGCAGAGCTTGCGAACGGCCGGAACCGGGCCGACGCCCATAATCCTCGGCGAAACGCCGCATGACGCCGAGCCGGCAATTCTTGCGAAAGGCACGAGATCAAGGCGGCGGGTCGCCTCTTCGGACGCCAAGAGCAGGGCGGCGGCGCCGTCGTTCACGCCGGAGGAATTTCCGGCGGTAACCGTGCCGCCTTGCCGAAAGGGAGTTGGCAGCGCCGCGAGCTTGTCCAGTGTTGTCGCGCGCGGATGCTCGTCCGCTTCGACAAGGAGCGGTTCGGATTTTCGGCGCGGAATCGAAAAGGAAACGATTTCACTTGCGAGCCTGCCGTCCGCGATGGCGGTCGCCGCTTTTTCCTGCGAATGCAAAGCGAATTCGTCCTGATCGCCGCGGGATACGTCGAACTCCGCCGCGACGTTTTCGGCTGTTTCGGGCATCGAGTCGATGCCGTATGTGTTCCTGAGCGATGGATTCACGAATCGCCAGCCGATGGTCGTGTCGTAGATCTCGGCATTCCTGGAAAACGCGGCCGTCGCCTTGGGCATTACGAACGGCGCCCGCGACATGCTTTCGACGCCTCCGGCCAAAACGATGTCCGCTTCGCCTGCGGCGATCGCCCGAGCGGCGGCGATAACCGCGTCCATGCCGGACGCGCAAAGTCTGTTGACCGTAAGTCCGGGGACGCCGACAGGCAGTCCCGCTAGCAGGAGGGCCATTCTCGCTACGTTCCTATTATCTTCTCCCGCCTGATTGGCGCATCCTAGGATCACTTCGTCGATTTCTTCGGGGTCGATGCCGGGGTTGCGCTGGACCAGGGCCCGAAGGGGAACGGCCGCCAAATCGTCGGCGCGCACTTGCGAAAGCGCGCCTCCGAAGCGGCCGATCGGCGTGCGGGCGTAATCGCAAACAAGCGCTTCGCTCATTCGCCGTCTCCTTTTCTGCCGGGCTTGACGTGCGCGGCGGCGGTGCGAGCCTGGAGGTCGCGCAGCGTTTCAAGTTCGAATTCGGTCGGCGGCGGAGTCGCCGAAGCGTCCGGCCCGTATTTTACCGGCCATGAAACCGTGCTCTCCAATTCATTTTTCGAAACGCCGGGATGAATCGACGCGACTCGGAATTCCCTTGATTCGGGATCCGATTCCCAGACGGCGAGATCCGTAACAAGCAAAACCGGTCCGCGAGTGCGGAGACCGCGCTTTCTTCTTTGGTCGCCGCCGGATCCGTGGCCGAACGATGTGAAAAAATCGATTTTTTCGACAAAGCCGCGCTTCGACTGCTTCATCGTTACGAATACCCTGTCGGAGGATGACGCGATTTCGGGCGCGCCGCCGCCTCCGGGAAGGCGGACCCGCGGTTCTTCGTATCCACCGATGACCGTCGTATTGATATTGCCGAACTTGTCGATCTGGGCGGCTCCGAGGAATCCTACCGTAATTCGTCCGCCCTGAAGCCAATACCGAAACATTTCGACGACTGAAACCGTGGTTAGCGCGGTTTCGCACAGTTCTCCGTCGCCGATCGACAGCGGCAGCACGCTCGGCGCAGTCCCGATCGTTCCGGATTCGTAAATCAGGGTAATTCCGGGAGCGTGGCAAAGCCTTGCCAGATTGCAGGCGGCGGAAGGCGCGCCGATTCCGACAAAGCAGACATCGTCGTTCGAAAGAGCCCTGGAAGCCGCTACGACCATAAGTTCATCGCGGGTAAAGCACGAATCGCTCATCGCTTGCTCGCCGACTTGTATGCGCGGGCGCCGAATTCGCCTGGCGTCGCTTGCAGGACGCTTGTTTCGACCCAGCTTTGGAACGCTTCCCGGTCCGCGGAGATTTTCGCCCATTCAAGATAGTAGCCGTTGTCTCGGCTATAATATCCCTGCGCATAGGACGGGTGCGCCCCGCCGGGCACGCATGCAACCGCGGACAATACCCACGACGGCAGCACGCACGCGTTGGGATGCGCGTTCAAGTCGTCGACGATTTCTTCGACTGTGACGACGGCTCGCTTCGCAGCGAGAACGGCCTCCTTCTGCACGCCAACTATGCCCTGCAGCAGCACGTTGCCGTCGCGGTCCGCCTTTTGCGCGTGAATGAATGCGACGTCCAATTGAACTGCCGGGACTGCGGAAAGAACTTCGCCGGTGAAAGGGCATTCGATCGACTTGATGTTCGGGTTAACCTTTTGCAGGTCCGCGCCGATATAGCCGCGAAACGCCGCGAATGGCATCCCCGACGCGGCAGCTTCATACATGTTGGCGAGAGCCGCATGCGAATGCTCCTCGATTTCAAGCCTGCGCGGCCACTTGTTCTCCACCGCATCGCGGAACCGGTGCAAGAGGCCGACGCCGGGATTGCCGGCGTAGGAAAACACTAGCTTGTCAACCGCCCCGACTCCGATCAGCTGGTCGTAGATCACGTCGGGAGTCATCCGAAACAATGTCAGGCCACGCGCGCCCTGCCGAATAGCCTCGTGCGCCGCGGCGTAGGGAATGAGATGAGTAAATCCTTCGAACGCGGCCGAGCAGCCGGATCCCAAATTGTCCGCTACAGCTTCTTCAAGCGAGCAAATTTTCGCGCGGGCAGTCGTGCTAGACATCGAAAAACACCGTTTCCCTTTGTCCCTGAAGTCGAATGTCGAAGACGTACTCGCCGTCTTGAAGCGAAGCCACAAGGGTCTCGGCTCGATGGGAATGCTCGAGACCCTGCAAAACGGGATCTTCCGAATTCGCCTCGATTTCATCCGGAAAGTACATTCGCGTATGGAGGCCGAGATTAATGCCGCGCGCGACGATCCAGAAATGGATATAGGGAGCCTGCAGGCGTCCGTCGGGGCGCGGGACTCGACCGGGCTTGATCGTGTGAAAGCGAAATTCGCCCGTTGACGCGGCGGTTGCGCTTCTTCCCCATCCGGTGAAATTCGGGTCGGCATCTCCGCGCGTCTCCGAAGGGCTGTTGAAGTATCCGGAGTGATCGGCTTGCCAAATTTCCACCATGGCGTCCCGGAGGCGCGCGCCGGTGCCGTCGATGACGCAGCCGCGCAAGCTTATTCGCCGCCCTTTCGCGCTGTCATTGACCATGTCGCGGCCGAGATCGATGCCGTCGTACATGCCCTGCAGTCCCGCAAAGCTCGGGACGCATCCTATATGCACATACGGCCCAGCCGTCTGGGAAGCCGATTCCCGGAGTCGATTCAATTGCTGTGCCAACCTAGTTGCCCTCAAGCCTGTTCTCGAACATCGTGGATCTGCGGCCTCGCAGCACGATATCGAATTTATAGCAAATGGCGTCCATGGGAATAGTATTCGACATGTCGAGAGCGGCCACCAGGCCGTCGACCGCTTCCCTGGACGGGATGGTGGCGACGATCGGGCAAAGCGGAATCAACGGATCGCCCTGGAAATACATTTGCGTTACGAGGCGCTGCGCGAATCCTCGCCCGAATACCGAGAAGTGAATATGCGACGGGCGCCAATCATTTGGTCCGTTGGGCCACGGATAGGGCCCGGGCTTTACAGTTAGGAGCTCGTAGGAGCCGTCATCGGATGTGATCGTCCGCCCGCAGCCGCCGAAATTTGGATCCAGCGGAGCAAGGTATCCGTCTTTCGCGTGGCGGTACCGCCCGCCCGCATTGGCTTGCCAGAATTCGAGAAGAACTCCGTCGATGCCAACCCCGCGTTCGTCGAGAACGCGGCCTTGGACAACAATTCGCTCGCCTATCGCGCTTGCGCCGGGGCGGGCGTAGTTGTGCACCAGATCGTTGTCGCTGTCCCCTAGGATTTCGTGGCCGAAAGCCGGTCCCGTTAATTCGCCGGGCGAGTTGCTTAGCGACACCAGCGCTAGCTTTGGAGAGCGCGCTACGGTGCTCTTGTATCGCGGCGTATAGGCCGGCGGGTGCCACGACGTGTCGCGAGCGAAAAAAGCGCCGTTCGCAGGCGAATTCTTCCTACTTGCCATCGCAGCCGTTTCCCGCGTTTGCCAGGGCAAGCTCTTCTTTCGCGGCCTTGAACGCCGCATTCGCGGCGGGCACGCCCGCGTAGATTGCGACGTGCAGCAGCGCTTCAGCGATATCGTTTTCGCTAGCGCCGGTATTCGCGCAGGCGCGAACGTGCATTTTCAATTCATTCTCGTGGCCGAGGGCGGCGAGCAGAGCCAAAGTGATCATCGACCTTTCGCGCGGCGTGAGGCCGGGCCGGGACCAAACGCTGCCCCATGCCGATTCGGTAATAAGATTTTGAAACGGCCCGTCGAATTCGGACTTTCGGGCCTCGGCCCGGTCTACGTGCGCATCCCCGAGGACTTTCCGCCTGATTTTCATTCCTGCAGCATGGCGGTCGCCGGCCGATTGCATTCCTGTCTCCTTTCGCTTTGCGCTCCGCGGATGCTCCTACCAATTCGCGCCGGATTGGGCAACAATGTTGCGCGAATCCGGTCGAATTGCGATGGAAAACTTTTCGAGCGCACCCGGTTCGATTCGGGCGGAGGCGCTTTCCGCGCATGAATGCGCAACAAAGTAGGGCGCATAAGTCGGGCTCGTCGAAGCGGTGGCGATTGCGAGCGAAATATCCTGGCGCCATCGAACTTGAATCGGTACGAAGCGCACCTATAGTCACCAAAAGGATTCTCAGGCTGCAAACCGGCTATCGCCGGAAAGTCTAGCCGGCTTCGCCCCAGGGAGCTGCCGCCCGCCACTGGAAAAACCAGGGATTCGGTTCTTCAGCTTGCAGCATCAAGTCGCCATCACGTCGTACGCGCCCGCGACCGACCAAGGGGCTGCCGCTTTTCCCGAGGCGTTCGACAACGACATGCTTGTAGCCGATACTCGTTTCAGCGCATTCGGCGCAGGTTGGCTCTGCAATTGCCAATGATTTCTGCAACCTTTTCGCGCCTGCCCGTCGCGGGCGCGAGTTCGGCAATCACCTGCGATGCCTTGGAGTCCTTGACCAGCCGCTTCAGACTATTATGCGCCGCCAAGCGCTCCGTTTCATCGGCAAGCATCGCTTTGCGCGCGTCGTCAAGATTCTCCAGCGCATGGAACTGGCGGGAATGAAGGTTTGATCCAAGTGGCGATACCTATGGCCAGGGCGGACACGACACGAGGAGAGACTGCGGAGCGCCGCGCGAGAGCATCCGGCTCAGGGCGCTGCGCACGGACTGGACGAGCGTCCTCGATGGACGCCTGACCTTATGATTCCACGCCAAGACCGGCCGCTTGCATTGAAACTGCATAAATCGTCGCGCCGGCAAGTTTATTTTTTGCGCTCCGATGCGAGGAATGCGGCGCATCCCTTGAGCGCGGCGAAGTCGTCCTGGATTGCGGATACGGGAAATTGCTCCATAAATCGGGATAACCGTCCCTTGTTCAGGAAAGAACCGGCGAATCCGTGTTTTTTCAGGCTCGGCACCAATGCCCTCGCGACTCCGCCCGCAAGAAAAATTCCGCCGAACGGTAAATGAATTAACGCTAAATCGCCGCAAACCGCTCCGAGCAGCCTAACGACAATTCGCACTGCCTTGGCCGCGGCCGGGTCGGTCCCGGCAGCAGCCGCCGCAAGCACATCGCCCGCCGTCATGCTCGGCATGCGCGCCTCTTGGCCGGCTAGCCAGGAATATGTCGCTTCTATTCCGGGTCCGGAAAGTATGTCTTCGATGGATGCGAATCCTCTTGATTTCGAAATGTGGAGAGCGAGGTCCATCTCTTCCCGGTTTCGAGCATTCAAAGTCGAATGGCCGCACTCGGATGCGGGGACATGATATGAACCGTTGATAAACAGTGCGACTGCGGCGTTGAATCCCGTGCCAACGCCGACTACGAGGCGCGACGAGTTCCGATTTGCTTCGCGACCCTCGACAATCGGAGTCGTCTCGCCGGATTCAAGCAAGGCAAGCGAATAGCCGAGCGCCTGAAGAT
Organism: Albidovulum sp. bin36; assembly: GCA_002238565.1. GTDB lineage: Bacteria > Pseudomonadota > Alphaproteobacteria > Rhodobacterales > Rhodobacteraceae > JAPPFL01. Next base: position 7,694 of record MPMP01000007.1, on the reverse strand, counting down.
CGTTGATCAGAACCGTGCGCGACGAACCGATAGCTTCCCCCACCGCTCCGGCGTCGATCACCCATTCCGAATTCGTCAGAGCCGCCCGCTCGCCTTGAACAGGCGCTGCGATTGCGAGGCATGCGCGGTCTATGGCTTCTTCGCCATGGCTGCGCGCGTACTCGCGAACCAAGTCCTCAAAACTCGAAAAGTCTTCGTTCGGGAAGCGTTTGACAGATTCCGGCAATAGGGAATCGCCGTCGGCGACGGCGACCCTAGTGTGCGTGCCGCCGACATCGGCGACTAGCGATATACCGTAATTTCCGCAATTCAAGTTCAACATTCCTTTCATGCAGCGATCAATTCGGAACATATCCGGGCGAACTAAATTCTCGGCCGATCGGATTCATCCGTGCGGCGGCTCGAGAGGACGGATTTCCGCAGCGTCATGAGTCGATGCCGGACCATTTGCCAAATCGGCGGGCCGGAATTCATCGGTGTGCCGGGACTAGTATTTTTTGAAGCGCACTCCTTAAATTATGGCCGAGGCGCCGTCGGTGGCAGCTCCCACGTTGCGCCGGAAAAGACCGAATAGTTCTCTCCCGTTGTCCAGTCGCCGGTCATTCGCTTTCATGCTAGCCGGCGTGCGCGAAGCGACGGTGTCGGAGAGGACCTCCAATGCGCGGGACTTGGCATCGACGCGAACGATGTCGCCGTCGCGAAGCTTTGCGATCATTCCGCCGTCTACGGCTTCCGGAACAACATGTATGGCCGCAGGGACTTTACCCGATGCTCCGGACATTCGTCCGTCAGTAACGAGCGCGGCCTTGTAGCCTTTCGCTAGAACGGCGGACAGAATCGGAGTTAGGGAGTGAAGTTCGGGCATTCCGTTCGCCTTCGGTCCTTGAAATCGGACTACGACCACGGCATCTCGGTCCAGTTTCCCGTTTCTGAATGCGGAGCGAACTTCGTCCTGGTCGTCAAAGACAAGCGCCGGGGCTTCGACGGCATGGTTTCGATCGGCCACTGCGGAGATTTTCATAACGCCTTGCCCGATATTTCCTTCGATGTGCCTTAGCCCGCCGCTTTCGCTGAACGGTTCGGCAGCCGGTCGAAGAATTTTGGAGTTAAGCGAGTTTTCGGGGCATTTGGTCCACTGCAACTCGCCGGATAGGAGCTTGGGTTCTCGACTGTAAAGGCTTAACCCGTCTCCGGCGACGGTTCGGACGTCTTCATGCAGCAATCCTTCTGCCAGCAATTCCGAGATCATAAAGCCAAGGCCGCCGGCGGCGTGAAAGTGGTTAACGTCCGCGATCCCGTTCGGATAAACGCGAGCCATGAGCGGCACGCAGTCGGAAATCGCGGAAAAGTCCTTCTGATCCAATACGATGCCGGCGGCGCGCGCCATGGCGGTTAAATGTATAAGAAGGTTTGTAGAGCCTCCGGTGGCCATCAGGCCGACAATTCCGTTTACGAAGGACTTTTCATCGAGAATTTCGCCGACGGGGCGATAGTCCTTTCCTAGCGACGTGGATTCCAGCGCTCGTTTAGCCGCCGCTCTGGTCAGCGCCTCCCTGAGCGGGGTGCCGGGATTTACGAATGATGCGCCCGGCAGCTGCAAGCCCATGAATTCAAGAATCATTTGATTGGAATTCGCGGTTCCGTAGAAAGTGCAGGTTCCCGGGCCGTGGTACGATGCCATTTCAGCCGCCATCAATTCTTCGCGGCCCACGTCGCCTTCGCTGAATCGCTGGCGAATTTCCGCCTTTTTGTCGTTTGGCAATCCGGAGGTCATTGGACCTGCAGGAATGAATAGCGCAGGCAAGTGGCCGAACGTTGCTGCGGCGACGGCGAGGCCGGGAACGATTTTATCGCAAACACCCAGGAAAACGGCGCAGTCGAAAGCATTGTGAGAAAGAGCCACGGCGGCGGAAAGCGCAATCACATCGCGCGAAAAGAGCGACAACTCCATTCCCGGCTGGCCTTGAGTGATGCCGTCGCACATTGCCGGGACGCCTCCGGCTACTTGCGCCGTCGCTCCTGCTTCCCTTGCCGCATCCTTGATGATGGAAGGGTAGGCGTCAAACGGCTGGTGCGCCGAAAGCATGTCGTTGTAGGCCGTTACAATTCCAAGGTTTGGAACCGACGTTGTGGCAAGTGCGCGCTTGTCGACCCTCGTGGCCGCGTAGGCGTGCGCCTGGTTGCCGCAGCTGAGATGAGATCGCGCCGGGCGCGATTGGACCGACCGCCTAATTTTATCGAGGTAGCTGCCGCGCGTTCTGGAACTGCGACGACGAATCGCTTCAGTTACGGATTCGATCGTTGAATTTAGCGACATTATTGCTCCGCGTTCATAAATCTCGGCCCGGCCAATTTGGGGAAATCCTTCAAGGGTCTAGTTCGCAACGGAATCGGCCTTGCCAATTCCCTTTCGGCTAATTCATTCTTAGCGCGGCATCTATCCGGACAGTTTCCCCGTTCATATAGCTGCATTCGATCAAGAATCGAACAAGACGCGAAAACTCTTTCGGATTCCCGAGCCGCTTCGGAAAAACCGCGGCAGAGATTAACCTGTCGCACGCCTTGTCCGGCAGCCCCTCGACCATCGGCGTCGAAAACACTCCAGGCGCAATGGAGTTCACCCGGATGCCGAGTGGGCCGAGGTCTCTTGCCAGGGGAAGCGTCATGCCGGCCACTCCCGCCTTTGACGCGGAGTAGGCGGATTGGCCTCTTTGGCCGTCGAAAGCGGCGATTGACGACGTATTTACGATGACGCCGCGTTCGCCGGACTCGTTCGGAAGGTTGTTCGCCATAATTTCGGCGGCTAGCCGGATAGTGTTGAACGTGCCTTCTAAATTTATTCCTACCACTTTTTCGAACAATTGCTGCGAATGCGGTCCGTTGCGCGCCAGCGCCAGGCCGCTATCGGCAATTCCGGCGCAATTCACGAGCGCCGTCAATCCGCCCATTTTCGACAATGCTTCGCTCAATGCCGACTGGACGGACAACTCGTCGGTTACGCTGCAAACTGCATATCCGCATCCGATCCCGCGCGCCGAGACTCGGCATTTGGCCTCGTTGATATCGAAAATGAAAACGTCCGCGCCGGCATCGGAGAATTCTCGAGCGACGGATTGCCCGAGGCCCGATGCGCCGCCGGTTACAATTGCCTTGCATTCGGAGAATCGCATTTCTACAGTAAATCCCGTCGCTCTAACATTCGCTGAGTAGTATTGGCCTATTGCTTATCCGGTTCTCGCGATCGGCAGGATTAGTTCGACAAGAATAATGAATTGATTGCATTGAGCCTGCCGCGGAAACGTACGGCGATTAATCGGTTCGCGCCTAAGAATCCAGTGTCAATTCGCAGGCGCCCCAATGCATTCCCGGCGAATCTGGCATTATTTTTTTCGAAGCGCGGGCCATTGAAGAGCGAAACTCGCGCGCCGGACCGATCAAAGCCCGAACGCATTTGGTCTGTCGTCCTCGCCTCGGCGCGGCAAGCGGGCTGTACGAGCTATAGCCGCGTAGCTGTTTCTTTTGCGAATAGCCTGTTCGCGGGAGTAGGCGGAGCGCGACGCGGGACCTCCTTTATGCTACCGGGAACTTAGAAATTCTTGCTTGCCGCGCCGCAGTCGCAACTCGCCGGAATTCCTGTGTCGAAAGCCGCGGCCCGTTGTTTTCGCGCACGCGAAATCTTCATTTACCGCGCCTTAGTTTTGAACCCACGATGTCTTCCGAGATACGGGTTACGGTCCAGTTGTCTCCCGACGGGTATTTGGTTTTTCCGGCCTCGAAAAGCTGCATCGCCGTCGACGCGGTAAATAGGGGGACCCCTAGCTCCCGAGCCAGATCCAGCGAAATTGTGAGATCTTTGTGCATCGTATTGATATGGCTTCCGGTTCCTTCAAATTGCCCGTTGATGATGTTTTTGATCGCGTAGTTGCCAATTGGGCATCCTACGCCGGAAGTGGAAAAAACATTGTAAATCACATCGGCATCGACTCCCGCCTTGGCCGCCAGCACCGTCGATTCAAAGGCCGCCGTGAAATGCGAACCGATAAGAGATTGCAGGCAGGCTTTGACTGTTTGGCCGATTCCCGGATCCTTGCCGACGTGGTGAATGGATTCGCCGACTGCTTCGAGTACCGTTCTGAATTCTTCAAAAACTTCGTCAGGCGCCGATGTCATCATGGTTAGCGTGCCGCCCTGCGCTCCTGCGGATCCTCCGCTGACCGGCGAATCGATAAGGTGTATGCCGGTCCCCTCCATGCTTGCGGCGATTTCGCGCACTTCGACGGGCTTGATTGTGGCCGTAACGACGACGGCGGAACCCGGCTCTAGTTTGGAACACAGCCCGTCCTGTCCCAGTATGACGGATTTCGCCTGATTTCCGTTCAACACCATCACGAATACCGCGGAGCTGCCCATCGCGACCTCGGCGGGAGAATTGGCTCTCAAGCCGCCCATATCTTCCAGGGCCTTCATCCTCGGCTCCATCAAATCGAAACCGGCGGTTTCGTATCCTGCGCGAATGAGATTCTTAGCCATCCCGGAACCCATGTCCCCTAGGCCTACGACGCCTATGCGTTTCATTTCAGTCTCCTTGTATTGGCGATTCGAAGCTCCGCTAAAATAGCGGTTACCGCCGTGCTCTGCATTCGATTTGAATATTGGAATGGCGTTCGACAGATTTCCTTCGCGAGGCAGCATGTCGCCACGTGGAGCGATCAATCGCCGCATCTTCCGTTTGCTGCTATCACTCGGGCCATAGCACAAAATAAATGATTCACGCCAAGTGATTAATTCGGCAATTCCCTAGCGGCGTCCCTGACCAGGGGATAGACCGAATCGACATCCGCCTTGGTGCATTCAAACTGGCCGGCCGTCATCCGAATGGCGAATCTTCCGCCTACCGTCGTCTGCGTGAGGTAAATCTGCCCGTCCTTGTTGATTTTTTCCAGCAGTTGCGAGGTTCTTACGTCCGCAAGTTCTCCTTGTCCGGAGCATCGGAAAGTGAATAAACCGAACGGGCAGGCGGTAAGAACTTCAAACGCGGGGTCGGCTTCGAACTCGCGCCTCGATTCGTGAACCCATGCGATGTGGTTCCGTATAATCTCCCGAAGCCCATTCAATCCGTACGCCCGAAAAACGAACCATAGCTTCAGCGCGCGGAATCTCCGTCCGAGCGGAATTGTCCATTCATTGTAGTTCGTTATTGGATTCTCCGCGGACGTAGCGAGATAGTCGGGGCGAAGGCCGACGGTGCGTATCTGCAAATCCGGCTCGGCAAGGAATTGAACGGAGCAGTCGAACTGCGCACCGATCCATTTGTGCGGATTAATGACCACGGAGTCGACGCCGGCGATTCCTTGCCAGTGCGGTCTGAATTCGGGGCATATCATCGCGGCGCCGGCCCAGGCCGCGTCGACATGGTGAAAAAGACCGAATTTCTTCGAAATCTCCGCGATCGGCGCTATCCTATCGACCGCGCCGGTCGACGTGCCGCCCACGCATGAAACCACTCCGGCAGGCAGCCGTGATTCGCTCAGGTCTTTTTCGATAGCTTCAAGCAACGAACCCGGATGCATCGCCCGATCCGATTCGGTCGGGATCTGAACCAGATTCGCATTGCCGATGCCGGCAATCCTGGCGGCTTTGTCAATGGAGGAATGGTTTTCGGCGGTCGCGTAAATTCGCAGCTGGGGGCTTCCGCGTAACCCCCTGGCGATTCCTTCCCAGTTCAATGCCTTTTCCCGCATTGTTAAAACGGCGCACAAGTTGGCGACCGTGGCGCTGTCGTGGATAACGCCTTTGAAATGCGCCGGAAGGCCGAGAGAGTCGCAGAACCAGTCGACCATCCGGCATTCGAGCTCCGTCGCGGCGGGCGAAGTCTGCCAAAGCATGCAATTGGCGGCCATGTAGTTCGCTAGCTGCTCGGCAAGGATCGATGCGGGAGCGGCATTGGCCGGAAAGTAGGCGAAGAACCTCGGGTGCTGCCAGTGAGTCATCGCGTCGGGAACAAGCCGCTCGAAATCGCTGAATATCCTTTCCATGCCCTCGGCATCTTCCGGCGCCGACATCGGCAGCTGCGAAAGGAATTCGCCGGGCTCGATATCCGGACGCACCGGCCGCCGGCGAATCGTAGCGAAATAGCTTTCCGCCCAGGTGGCGGCCCGTCGCGACCATTCCGGCAATTCCCTGTATTTCATAGTCCTAAATTCCCGTTGCGCGCGATGAATTTTGAGCATTCCGCTTCACTCTATGGCTGCAACGCTAATATGCCAACCGGGATTTGCGGCAGGATGCGAATTTCCCGAGGAGAGGATTTTGCAGCGGACAATCGGCAAGATTCGCTGTTTTTGAAACCGTATTCGGCCTTCTGGAGGGGGTGTAGCCCAAAATAGTTGATTGGGTCGAATGTGAGTTTCCGACCTTCCAACCCATAAAGAGGAGTGCTGCTATAGGAAAACTTTCTCGCATCGCTTTTCAACAAGTTTGAGATACACTCAACCGGCGAGCGCGGATATCTCATGGCGGCAAGTTTCTTGCGGTCCTTTGGGTTGCTCGCCGCGAATTGGCTTGCGTCACGCTGTCGGGGGATTTTTCCGGCGACGGGACGGCAATAAGGGCGAGGCATTTAAGAATTTCGCCGCGATCCTGCCGGCGCCGCTCCGAGGCGCGCGAAACCCCGGCGAGCGCCGCGCCGCCGATGAACCGGGCTACGGGCAGCGCCCCTATCGGCTTCTTGCCGAGTTTTTTAGTCGGCGACCGACACGATCCCCGAACCGAACACATTCTGCCGAAGTGTTTCTCGGCGCCCCGAGCGATGCCGCCGACATCACGTTCGGCGGATACCTAGTAGAGCTTGGGGCCAGCCCGCACGGTCCTCCTCGGAACCGGCCTGCGCATGCTCCGGGAACAGCCTGCAAAATCTGCGGAGCCTAATAATGGGATTCGCGAAAGTCGGCCGGTTAATCAGAAAGCGAGCTCGGGACATCCGAACCTAGTCAAATTTGAAGCGAAAAACATCACGGGAGCTTTCAACGCGTCCAAGTCGGGCCGGTGACGCGAAATAGTTTACTGAATTGAAATTAGTCCCGTTCCTGGAAATTCCGCCGACCGAATTCCGCCCGGATATGCATCAATGCTCCCGCGTCCCCGCCGCGAGCACGTCGTCAAGGGTCGCCGCGTCCAGAACCGCTACCGCCCAGGACCTAATCTCCGAATCCTTGGCGTTCCGAATCCGATGGCGGATGTCGGAGGGAAGCTCTCCGAAGCGCCGCTCCAATTGCTCCTGCAGCAACTCCATGCGGCCCTTGGCCTCGCCCTCGTACCTGCCTCTGGCCTCGCCTCTGGCCTCGCCTCTGGCAAGCCACTCTTCCGCCAGCGTGCCCATCATCGTCTCCCATTCTTCCGGATTCGTTCGCTTGAACGAAGCTTCGAGCTCCGGCTCGTCTATACTGGATTTCTCCATGAGATACAAAAAAATGTGCCGGCCGAATTCCCCCCTTAAATCCGCGCCGCCGGTAATCGCGTCCAGCTGCTCGGAAGTGTGCCGTTTCTGTTTTGCTACGGCAAGGGCGAACAGCGCGGCGTTGGCCTCCGGGTCCTCCGAAAGCCGGGCGGAATCCGTCGACCCGAAATTGTACAGGAAGTAGCCGAAGCCTCCGAGGGTCTTCTCAAGGCCGGGCGGCATGTCGATCATCTCAAAG
>MPMP01000124.1 GCA_002238565.1 Albidovulum sp. bin36 | reverse complement strand
AAAACTTGATCCGCACCCTTGGCAAAGGGAATTGGCTGCAAATCAAAATCTACTTCGCAGATAAAATGGATACGCGCGCGGCGAGAATTCCGTCGTGGTCGAGGCAATGCTCCTCTAGTCTCCTGCAACACTCGAATCACTCCCGAAAGCATTCGCCCAGCCTAGAATGGACTGGACGGGCAGGGTTTGCGCACAAGTCGCGTTGTCCGTATGCGAGTGAATTCAGCAACTCTGGAGTTGAGACGGTGGCTCCCTGGGTTGCGGAGCCGCGATGGCAGGTTGCGACATGCAAAAATTCGTTGAGAGTACGGCAGTTCAGGACTTGCCTAGCTGCGGAAGCGCCAAGTTAATTGCAAACCCATGTCGCTTGGAACCAAGCAGCTCGGGCAAGAAGCCGCCCTCGTTCGCGTCGACGCCATTGCGAGTGAGAGTCGGCATTGCGGAATAGTGTCTCCGGAAACGGAAGTCGCGGAAATTGCCGGCCCGGCTCCGCGTCGGTCAGGCGCGTTCGAAAAATGCTCAGGCCTGCGCAAGAGTCTAGTTTCCGCGGATTCCGGCACGGGTGCGAGCATCGCCGCGGTTGTCGGGGCCGACCGAATTTGAGCAACCACATTGAATGAAGCAATTGGCGGTTCCCTCGTTCACGGTTTTTAGGAAACCCCGGCACGATTGCGCAGTCCGCGCGGCGCGCGCTCCGGACAACTGTTCACGGCAGCGTCCAAGGGCGTCGGCGGCAGTCGGACAACACGGATCGTCACCGCTCGACCGAACCCTTACATTTGGTGAGGAAAGCCGCCAGTATTCACAACTTCCCGGAGGCCACAAAGTGCCCCAAGCGGAATTCGGGATAATTTGAACGCCATGGTTTCTGTCGTCGATTCAAATCTTGACGACCTCAAGCACTTTTGGGATGATAATAAGAAATCAGCAGCGCCCCCCTTGGACCAGAGCATATCTTCAACATTTGACATGGAAAGGGTCGACTAGAAGGCGTGAGCGAACAGGGTCTTCGTCATCCATGGCTGCGACGAGGCCGTTCGTGAAACGGTTGCGAGATTCCTGGAAAAACTCGATCTCGAACCGGTTATCCTGCACGAACAACCCAATGAAGGCTGTACGATTATCGAAAAATTCGAAGATCATACGGTCGTCGACTTTGCTGTAGTCCTGCTAACGCCGGACGATTTAGGAGCACTTGCGGCAAACGGAGACGACCTCAAACCCCGCGCACGGCAAAACGTCATTCCTGAACTGGGTTTTTTCTCGGAAAACTCGGTCGGGAACGGGTTCGTTCCCTTGTCAAAGGCGAGGTGGAAACGCCATCGGATTATGATGGAGTCGTTTATACTGAGTTCGATAGCGCCGGTGGCTGGAAGTTGAAGCTTGCCCAGGAGTTGACGGCCGCCGGATTCGATGTCGATGTCAACAAGGCCGTTTAGACATGAACCCTCAGGTTTCGATCCCAAAGACCGAACTCGCTGCCTTTTGCCGCGCGCATGGCATCCGGCGGCTTGCCATCTTCGGTTCGGCGTTGCGGGCCGATTTCGGGGTGGGGAGCGACATCGACGTACTGATCGAGTTTACTTCGGGCCGCACTCCCGGGCTACTGGGAATTGCCGGCATGGAGATTGAACTGTCTGCCCTGTTCGGTGGTCGCAAAGTGGACCTGCGAACCCCCGAGGATCTGAGTCGTTACTTCCGTCAGGAAGTCCTTGATACTGCAGAAGTCCAGTATGCGCAGGGATGACGAAATTCGACTACGGCACATGCTCGACGCTGCGTGTGAAGCGTTGTCCTTCCTGCAGGGACGAACACGCGGCGACCTCGACACGGACCGCCAACTCGTCCTTGTACCGATCAAGAATATTGAGATCGTGGGCGAAGCGGCAGCCCGGGTCACCGAGCCTGCGCGCCGCGATATGCCAGGGACGCCTTGGGTAAAAGTCATCGCGATGCGCAATCGTCTGGTACATGCGTAGTTCGACATTAACCTCGATATTCTCTGGAAAACGACACAGGACGATCTGCCGGGACTGGTCTCTCAGCTCGAAAATGCCCTCCTTCCAAGCCCCGATTTGCTCCCGGAGACAGAGTCTTGACCCGCGCGACTATCGATCGATCAATCACCAATTCGCCTTATCACGAACCAATGAAGCATTGGCGCCAAGACCGAAAGACACGCCTGTTCGATCGCCCGGATGGCCGTAGGCCAGCCGGATATGTCATCGCCTCGCCGGACTCCCAGACGTTCGACGACCCCGGCGTGTTTGTCGAAATTCCTCTTGTCAACCAGATTCGGTCGCGGGTGATCGCGTGGCGCACGGCCGGACGCCCGGGAGTTTCCGGCGCAACCCGCCGTCTTCTTGAGCAACAATTCCCTGAACGGCGACGCGCGTTTTACCCGATCCGGTCGGCATGCTGACCATGCCGCGGCGCGATGCGCTTTCCGAATGATCGTCGGAGAGCAATTTGCCCAGGTTGCGAACAACAACCTTCTGATAGTCATGGAGATCCGAGAGCCGATATCGGCGTTCGATTTCAAGAAACGGTTCAAGGCGATGGCTCCGTTCGCCGGCCCAGTCGGCAGAGAAACCAAGTGACCGCGCGAATCGGACGGCCCGCGCTGACCCGCCCATCGCGACGGCGGGTCGAGATGATCCAGTGCCTGCCTGTATTGTCTGAGCGCGTCGGTGTGATACGTCGCAATCGCGGCCTCTGGGATGTCAGGTCCACTCAGCTGCGCGCCGTCCCGTTCGAGTAAAATCATCAGCGATTCGGGAAGGCCCCGACGCAACGTGTGCTCACCGACCGCAGCCAGGAGATGCTCCGTATCGGAGGAGTATCGTCTTATGGCGGCGCGGCGTTCCTCGATTTCGGCAGGCGTCCCGCGCAGGAGAATTGCATCGATCTGATCGGAACCGAGCGAAAGCTCCAATTCAGCCGCGACGAGCTGCAGCTTGCGCCGTTCATCGTCGTCAACGGCACCTGTGACATAGACATCGGGAGCGTGGAATACGCACTCCCGCGATTGGCCTACGACATGAATTCGTTCGCAGGTGACAATGCAGCACCGTTTTCTTTGTGCTGGGAGGTGTTTCTCCAGTCCGGGCCATACGTCGGTCAGAGGAATGGAGTCCGCTTCGCCGAACAATTCCGGTGTCGGTTCGGCCAAATCGAACGCTGCCTTGATTTTATCGGCCATCGGATGAGCCAGCAGCGTGTGCAGGGCTTCAGGGCACTTCGGGGTCGGACCGAGCGCGTTGGCGAACGGCACGATAGCTCCACTTGCCGTTCGTATCCGTCCCGCCTCGCGGAAAACGCTGACGGCCAGAGTTTCGCAGGATAGGTCGGGATATTTTTGTCGCCGGGTTTCGTGGCGCATTGTTCATCGCGAAAAGGTAGAATCCCGCGACAACAGAGCATCTGTATAGGACGCCCGTCCTTGCTCTGACAATCTGGCGAGGACATGCAACGGTCCGCAACCCACGCTGGTCTCAAAGCTTAGAAAGTCCGGTTGTGGACTACTTTCCAAGGAGCGACGAGTGAACCGGTGGCGACAACGGGTCCGAAACTTGTTGTACAATGGCTCCGCCGACAGATCGCGGTCGTCGTGAGGTACTTCAGTCACCCCAAGGCGGCGCAACAGTTTTTTGTCTGGTCCGTGGAACTCCGTATCGACGGTGGCTTCCTGGTCTCTACTCCCATCGCTTGGCACGATGTCGCCCGGGAACAGAACGGAGTGAAGGGGCAACCAGTTTTCTGCCCTCGTCCGCACCCGGAGCTTCAAACGCCAGGGTTCTTGCCCATTCCTTCTTTTAAACATCCGAAGAATGGTGAGGGCTGTTTCGCCCGATACCTTGCGGGAAGCGATCCAGAACTCCCGGTGAGTGATATCGCTTGGCGTGTGACTGCCGCCGGATTTAAGAATGCGCTTCGCGGCGAGCCTGAGGCTGCTCTCCGATGAAGGCGGTTTGATTCCCAGTTCCTTCAGCGCCGAAAGCGTATCCGGTTCCGAAGCCAATTTCGGATGGACACGCGACTCCCCGTGCGCGGGATCGTCATCGTTCAGGGAATCATCGGAAAGGAAGATGAGATCGGGTTCGGGCGGCCTCCAGACACGATCCGCCGTCAGGACGATGCAGCCAAGTTCGTTATTTGACTTTATTGCCTCGGGCGGGATGGATGCGGCCGTGAGGATTGCCGCCATGGAAGCCTGGATAGCTTCGTCTCCTTCCCTGCCTGCCACAAGTGCCTCACGCCAATCCGCGATGGACTCTTGTGGCGCGCTCTGACGGTCGTCGCCGGCCCAGCGTGGTGGGAACAAACGATTGATGGCGGCAAGCCGGTTCACGCGATTGCGTGTGACAGCCGTGTTGTGGAGCCAATCACGCGGGCGGTCCGGGTATGTTGCCCCTTGCTCCAAGGGCTTCGTGTTGGAGCTGTCAGTGAGCTTCATCGGGGGATACGAGATATCCCGGATATCGCGTAATTTGCCGTCCTGGTCCGGGACGACCGCACGTCCATCAAGATCAGAGAAAAGGCATCGGCAAAGACGATTGACTTGTACGGAATCGCCTCGTTCGTGGCGACGCGGCAACGCATCGAGATGCCGGGCGGGGTCGTCAGCGGTCGAGAGCTGCGGGAGCATCTCAGCAATCATTCCTGCCGCTGCCTTGATCAGTTCGTCGTTGTACGGCCCCTGCAGCAGGCCTTGCCGATCCTCGTTGGTCTTCCATGGCGCGTTAAGAATGCCTGCCACGAGGCTCGCGGTACCGGTCGGGAAAAAGGCTCAGAAGCGACCCGGATCGGTTAGACGGTCGAGCGGCGCCGCCCATTGCATATGCGCGTACTCGTTGGCGTCATGCAGGTGTCAATTCGCCGAGCCTCAGAGGAAAGACGGTGGGTGATGGGGAAGCGAAGCTAGCAAGAAAACCCCTCGCCGTCGTCCAAGTGAAGCTCGCCGTCGCTGTCGCTCAGAATGAAGCTCCGGGAGTCATCTCCGTTCTCAAGGGTCAAATACCGGACATGAGCGACGAAAAGCATGAATTCCGGTGGAAAGTTCTGAATCTGCCTGGCCAGCTCTGCTTGGGCTCCTATCCTGAGGGGCAGGCGCACGATATTCGTTGCCCAAGTCATCATTTCCCGCAAATCTTCATCCGCTATACTTGCGTCGCCGGGATCGATGGGTTCGGGTAAACGTAGCACCGGATAGAGATCGGCGGACGCGGCCTGGGCTATGAGTTTCGCCGCGCGCCATTTGTCGAAACGGAAAGAACCTGAACGGCTGTAGAACTCAGGCGCATCAGACACGCGCAGTACGGATTTTAAACCGCGTCCAAATCTGCCGATCGCGGCAGTGTTTTTCTTGCTCGACATCCGGTCGAGCATGAGCCCCTCGACACCCTGTTCATCGATGGGGGTTCCGTCGTCAGCGCAGTAGAGAAATTCTTCCGTAAGTCGGATCAGGATGCTCCGCCCTCTCTTCGATTCGAGCAAAGCATCGCCGCTGTTCTGAACGAGTTCAAATAGTTGACGATGGGCATATTCGCCCTGAGCCGTGTCTTGCTCGGAGCGAGCGTGTTCGGTTATCAGTTTTGGTTGTTTGCGATATGCATTGAGGCTCCTTTGGGCCTCCTGTTCGATGAACACGCCGATCCGGCCAGAGGGACCGTCCCAGGTCGGCGTCTCGTCAGAAGTGGCAAAGCGCAACTTCGCGCCGTCGCGGAAAAACCTGCCGCGTATTCCTTTGGAGAAATCGTATTCCTGTTTCATTCGCTGGTTCGGAATTGGCGTCGCTCCCTACGGGTGGCCGGGCGAGCGGAGATGATTCGTACAAAGATTCGATTGTCGTCGTCCTCGGACGCGGTATGGGAAACAACCAGCAGTTGTTCGTCTTAAGACAAGCCCATGGTTATCCGTCTTTCCTCGGAGGCACCATGATTCTCGTCGAGAATCGTCGTTGCGAGCTGATCCGAGAAAATCGTCGCGGCAAGTTTGAAACTGACTCCGTGATTCCGCAGATTATTCGCGGCTTGGTGCGTTCCCAGTCGAACTCGAACACGTCGATTCGCTAAAATTGGCCTTGGATTTGCGGACGAGCATGGCTTCAAGTCGAGGCGCCGAATTGGGTGAGTGCGAGATTGGGGGAGAGCGCCGGATCGCGATCACGCAGCCTTTGAGTGGTGTGTGCGCTGCTAATCCTCGACACTTACCACAGTCCGGACAGTGTGGCAAACCTTTCAAGGGTCATACCGGAGCGTCCCGACGGCCGCGCGGCTTCTTGTCATGGCCCCGCAGAAATCCCATATTTGGTCCGCACGCAATTTACAGGTCGCCGTTCGCGGCAAACGTTCGGAGAATCCCATGCGACAGGCGGATATGGCGGCGTTTCTCCAACGCGAGGAGAAAGCCGGGCGACACGTCTTCACAGTCGGAGGCCTGGCAAAGGCAATTCCTCGCGAATCCAGACGCGCTCTCAACGAAAGCCTGCGGAGAATGACAATCGCCGGCCTGCTGCACCGCGCGGCGCGGGGCGTCTACTTCAACGACCGGCCGCGTCAACGCGACCCGTGGCTTGCCGAACGCATCGCCCAGGCGCTGCGGCCGGGACATTTCACCTACATCAGCAATTCGCTGGTTCTGTCGGACTGGAGCATCATCAGCCAGGCCACCGTGGCGCTCACCATGATGACCACCGGCCGCTCTGGACGCTACCGCGTCCCGCTCTACCGCGCGCTGCAACCTACCCGCCGGAATCCACGACCGAAGCGGCACGGCTGCATCCTGGTCTTCTCTCACACGACGCAGCGTCCGCAGGATGTCCAGGCGGACATCATCGCGGATTTTCATGTTCTTCCTTATGCAACGCCGAAGCAGGCGCTGTCGGATTTCCGGCGCTGCCGGCCGCGCTGGAAGCACGAACTAGACATGGAGATCTACAAGGAGGCGGTGGCCGAGCGGCGGCAATGCCCGGCAAGCCGGGCTTCCGCAACGGAGGAACGCGATGGTTGGAGCTAGCCGACCGGGCTGAAGCCGCGGCAGAAGCTCTGGGCGGGCCGACCTATGTCGGCTTCGCCGCAAAAGAACTCTTGCATTGCGACATTCTGGCCGCCGTGCAGCGCGCCGGTTTCCTCGACAGGCCGGTGTTTCATGGCGGCGCGGCGCTACGGCTCTGCTACGGCTCGGCGCGACTCGGCGAAGACCTGGACTTTTCCGGCGGAAAACGCTTCGAACCGGCAAGTTTATCCGTGCTGGGAGCCGAAAAACCTGTCGAACAGCCCCGGAACGGTCGGCGGATGGAAGTCCACGAGGATTTATGCGCCGCTGGTTTCCGGATCGAAATCCGTCGCTCTCGCCGCCGAGCCGAACACCTCGAGCCACGATACCCGGTAGCACCGGCAGAATTCGGGGATCTCGTCTTTCCTGTCCGCGGTCTCGACGTGCATGACCTGGCTATCCTTGAACGGGCGGCGGCTAGTCCTGCGGTCCCGGCACACGGCCTTTACGCCATTCTGAAGGCGTGGCTAGACGACAACATCGAATGGCCGTCCGATTGCCTAGCAAGTGGACGCTTTGAGCGTTTGATAGTACCGGTCGCGCCTAAGGCAAACGGAGGCTGCGTCCGACGCTACAAAGGGTTCCCGGAACAAATCGTTCTCCGCAGATTATATCTTGGACGATATGAGCAAGTACTTTACTCGCTTTCCCGTAACTCTCGGCATTGCCAAAATCCTCCAGTTCGGCGAACACATGGACTAGAATTGTCGTGGAAGTTACGATGGCGGAAGGGTTCACTGTCGGGGACCGGATCGAACGCCCGGCGCAATTGCTTCCCTGCCGGCTCAAGCGCAGCCGCCCTATCTTAGCGAATATCCAGACTTGCACGCGATCCCGATCGACCGAATTCGAAATCAATCGCGCCAATCATCAATTGTTCGATTCCGTGATCTCGATTTTCAGGTCAGGATAAAATTCTCTCAGATTATTCGCTGCATCGACGGCATCGCCAGCCCATTGATTGGAAAGCACATAGGTTTTGCCTTTTAATGGGAAAGGATCTTTCCAAAAAAACCGTTCGAATTTCAGACTGCCTCTCCCGCCCTCCTCCTTAAATTTCTTCCGAACACGATCTGCATCGAGTTCGCCATCGAATTCTTTGAGCTTTTTCCCCTTAGGCAAAGCGTCATTCACGCGCTCGGGAGTCCCGTCTTGATGGAACACTGCCTTAACAAGCTGCAGGACCATTTTTCGCTTGTTTAGTTTCAAGAATTGTTCGCCGCCTATAGTTACATCATACTTGCTATAGTCTCGGGTACTTGCTCGTGCAACGCGCTCGCTTTGTCTTTTCTCTCGAATGCGAATTTGATACTCTTCCGTTTCCGGGAGCGGAATGATCGTTTGCACATCCACCATCACCTGACCATTGTAATCGTAAGGGTCGAGCCGGACGCAACGAATATCTAATCCACGGTCATTTAGCCACAGCACCGAAGTCGTCAGCTCTTTTGAAAAACCAGCGGAGGCTAGCACGATTTTGATTTCCTGGCCGAGCACTTCGTCATCCGAATCGCTCCATTCCAAGAAATCACGAAGGTTTTCCCTCGCATCTTCCGCCGAGCGGTTGTTTTTCTTCAAATATCCGTCATATGTCGATACTAGCGCGTTAAAGGACATAGCGGAAATCATGGCGGAGTACCGAATTGCCTGAAGATCCATATGTCCGCCGTCATCGGTGCGTTTTAGCTCAATAACTACAAGATTGGCTGATTTATCGACACCCAGCAAATCGATGCGTTTCAGACTATCCTCCCAATCTCCGAATTCTTCGGCCACAATCAGCGTGTTTGGAGAAATCACTTCGGGATGGCGCTTCAAAAGGGCCTGCAAATGTTGCCTTTCCTTCATATTCTGATCTGCAAACGTAGTGGACGGGACTGCAGTAATTTCATTATCATCAAAAATGTAAAGCGGCATCGGCTAGCCCCCATTCTAACGTTTCAATTTATTTGAGAAGGTCCCGATTTACTCAGCAAGACCGACTTTGACCGTTCAAAGACTTGGATAAGTGATGCACCGTCGAGATGAACGCGGCGGGTGGTCGTGGACCCTCGCCCGTATCCGACAAGATGCGGGCCTGTCGGAGCGACGAGATTTGGAAACAGCAGCGGCGTTCGTTGCTAATCATCTGCTTAACTCGTTTGATTGCCGGAACAGCCGCTCTCCGTACGCCGATTCCGCATGGCTGTCCAGCCATTCCCGCGTCGCCGCGCTAAATAGAACTTGCTTTGGTCCGATCTCGACGTCAATCGGGTGAGTGCCTCGGGCTTAAACTAGCTCCAGTTCAGGAGGAGCATCCGGCCCGGCTCGGACTACTTAAGCCAACGGATCTGCCTCGGACCGTCCGAAAATTCTGCCATGCCGGAATCCTCGCGGGCCAAGCGCCTCGGGTCCGCGCGGGAAAGCCAGAGGTCCACCGCGCTTTCCTTTTTTGCAGGTGACCGCTCGCCGGGCCGAAGTTTCGCGCGGTTTTCGCCATGGCCGATCTCCCGCCGGTCAGCGCGTTGCGCCGAACGCCGCCGTCAAATCCGGGCGTTCCAGCGTGCCGGCCGCGCCTTCATGGGAGCACTCGTAAAAGACGCCGGTGAGAGTTCCCGCGTCGCTGCCAACCGCATGGAATTCGCCGTGCTCTCGTCGGCAGCAAAATCAAGTCCTGCGCCGATTTTCTAGTGGCTGCGTGCTTCCCGTACGGATTTTCAAGTCGATTTTACCCCTATCCGCTGCAGAGATTCAAAATTGCTCGCGGATCTGCTGCATTAACTTGCAATTTAAGCAGAAAAATGCAAAAAATGTCATAAAATGTCGCGGAGGCCTAGCATGTTGATTTCATTCAGCGTGCAGAATTTTCGGTCTTTCTCCGAAAAGCAAACACTTTCCATGGTCGCCGGCTCCGGATCCAAAAGGAACGAACGGTATTCCATCCCAACAGGAAACCCACTTGCTTCGCATGCGTTGCGGTCGGCTTGCATCTTTGGGCCGAACGGCTCAGGAAAGTCGACATTTGTTACGGCAATTGGATTTTTCAGAGACTTTGTCATTTCCTCTGCAAAAAACACGCAGGAAGGAGAAGCAATTCCCGTTACGCCTTTCAAGTTCGATTCCAATTGGCGAAATCAACCTTCAGAATTCGAAATCGCGTTCGTTTATTCCGATACCCTTTATCAGTATGGATTTGCATTGGACAAAGAGCGCGTCCATGGCGAATGGTTGTTTGCCAGACCGAATTCGCCTGCCACAAAAACTCGCATGCTGTTTCAACGGGAGTTTGATTCCGGAACGGGGCAATATGCCTGGCGCATTAATCCGCGACGTGTAAAAGGCGAAAGAGATCTTTGGAAGGAATCGACTCGAGACAACGCGCTTTTCCTATCGACGGCCATTCAACTCAAAGCGGAAACATTCCGGGATATTTTTCATTGGATTCAAACACGCCTCCGGCTCTTGAAATCTCCGGATAGACTGTCGCCAACTTTTACGGCCCAAAAAATCGCTAAAGACGGATGGGAAAGAAAAATCCTCGCGTTCCTTCGCGGCATCGACATTGGGATCGAGTCAATATCCGTCGACGAAAAGGAATTTCATCCAAGCGACCCTCCAAGTCACTCATTGTTTTCGAATAAAGCGAGAGACGACCTTGCGCCGATTTCAACGGATGCGGAAACATTTGTAGTAAAGCCGATTCATGAGACTGCGGAGGGAGGAAGCGTGGTACTTGAATTTGAAGAAGAGTCGGACGGAACGCAGGTTTTAATCTGCCTTTCGGCGCCGTTGCTAGATGTTCTCGAGAGTGGCTACTCGCTAATTGTCGACGGGCTCAACAACAGCCTGCATCCTCTTGCCTTAAAATACTTGGTGAATCTCTTCCACAATCCAAATCTAAATTCCGGAAGTGCGCAATTGATATTCGCAAGCCACGAAACATCGGTCATGGCCAAAGGATTTATGCATCAGGACCAAGTCTGGCTACTAGAAAAAGGAGATAAGAATAATTCAATAATGACTCCGATGTCGGACTACAAAGTGAGAGATATTTCAAACTTCAGGAAGGCATATCTTGATGGTCGCTATGGAGCGGTTCCTAGACTGGGTGAATTCGTGGATGGCTAGCGGAAGTGACAAGCTTTTTCAAAGGAACAAGGCAAAAAGGGAAGAAGACTACAGTCGGCGCGAGGCAACTCTTTTCGATCGAGACAGAGTTTTTATTTTGTACGAAGGCTATAAAACGGAGCCAATTATTTTCAGCCACTCAAATCAAATTTGGCTTAGCAACTGCTGAAATTCGCGGCGATTGCGGGTCGGTGCCCAAGCGGGTTGAGATTAGTTGACGCCTTCAAGGTAAGCGTTCGGTCCAGCGGTGACGATCCATGTTGTCCGACTGCCGCCGACGCCCGGGACGCTGCCGTGAACGGTTGTCCCGAGCGCGCGCCGCGCGGAATGCTCAATCGTGCCGGGGTTCCCCAAATACCGTGAACGCGGGAACTGCCAATTGCTTCATTTAATGTGGTGGCTCATACTCGGCTACGCTCGGCTGGCCGATTCGTCCGCCTCGGCCGAGCGCACCGTAAGGCTGGGGCCGGAAAGCGAAGTGTACAAGCTATTGCGGTCTGACTAAATTTATGGCCAATGGGCAGGGTGCGCTAACGTGCGCTGGGCTGCGACTGCGACCGTGGCCCGTTCCGAGACGCCAGCCTCGCCGCGCACGAAATCCGCGGCATCGGCGTGTCCGACAAGCCGGAGCCGCAAACATTTGACCCGCGATTCCCGATAGCATAATTTGATTGTCGGCTGGCCTTATGAGGGATCGCGACCGAACAGGAGGCGTCGGAATGGGCACCAGCATCACCGTCAGGGACATAGATCCCCGAGATAAGTCCTGGCTCCGGCGCGAGGCTCATCAGACCGGTGTGCAGATGGAGGAGTTGGTGCGCCGCCTGATCCACGAGAAGCGCACGAAGACCGAGCGCCGCCCGAAGCCGTCCGAGGCCTTCGCGCGGCATTTCGGGGAGGATCACGGTGTCGAGCTTCCGCCCCCGCTCCGTTGCGGCTACAAGCCGCAGTCATTCTCCAGTGGGGAGGAGGGATGACCGCCCCGCTCGCGTGGATAATAGACACGTATGTCGCCTCCGAAATGATGCGGCCGCGGCCCGAGCCGCGCGTCGCCTCTTTTCTCGATTCCATCGCTGAAGAATGCCTCGGCCTCCGACGGGTTGAGGAAAACCGCGCATGAACCGGCATGAGCGACTGTTGCAGACAATCCTCCGCGGAAGATCGGACGCGAACATCCGGTTCTCCGCTCTGCGAGCCCTGATGCAGTTATCTCGGACTCGAGGAGCACGTAAGAGGAAGCCATCACCTTTTCGACAAGGAGGGTATCGTGGAAATCGTCAACTTGCAGAGCCGCGGTGGTCACGCCAAACCCTACCAGATGAGGCAGGTCCGGCAGCTCATCCTAAAATACAGACTGGGAGGAGTCGACTGATGCACAAGTACGAGATCATTCTCTATTGGAGCAACGAGGACCAAGCATTTATCGCCGAGGCGCCGGAATTGCCTGGCTGCATGGCCCACGGCGACGATCAGGAAACCGCGTTGCGGAATGTCAAGGACGCCATCCAGTTCTGGATCGAACGAGCGCAGGAGCTTGGACGGGCCGTCCCGAAGCCGAAGGGCGAGCGCCTGATGCTTGCGTGACCGTCAGGCGCAAGAATCTAAGGTAAGTTCGATCCGACCATGATGAAGTTGCGATTCGAGCCGGACCTCGACTTCCAGTTGGCGAGGCAGCGCCGAGTTCAATTTCCGCCATGCCTGGTCAGGTGCCGCTCTCGGCGAAAATGCGAATTCGACTCGGAACGTGAATCGGCGGGTTTCTTCCGGAAAAACGCGCCGAAGAGCGAGGCTGTGTTGCGTTCCGGGCACTCGTCGCCCGTATGCTTCTTGACTTGGGCGGCAGCGTCCTGGATTCGCGCGGCGGCCTGCCGCGTCCTAGCAGCGCCCCTTCTCAAGCGGACCTCAGTGCATGAACGGTCTGAGCACGCCGTCGACACATGCATACCGTAGACTTTAGGACCGACTCTGCATTCCAGGTCTTCCAGCAAAGCTCGGAGTCGTTGCGCAATGACGAACCCGCCTACCGGGACATGCCTCGAAAAAGGCTCGGCGAATCGCCAAAATCCCGCTCTGCTGAACAGCCGTCGACATGCGTTTTAAGAGACTGCCGACAGGCGTTCAATCCAATCCATACCCCAAGTCTCGAGGCGGGACTCCTCAATGCGCTAAGGATGGCGAACGAGCGTCGCTATTGCCATCCAAGGGAGAATTGCAACGAGGAGATGATCGAAGTGGCGGCGCACGCGATTGCGGTAAACTCGCGCAACTTTCGAAAGATAACGGTCCCGCCCCGATTATTTGGCAGTCATCGACAAATTTTTCCGAATGACAATTTCCTCAATCTCCAGCGAACGCGATCAATCGTCCGCAGACGAGCGCGCCGGGCCAGCAAACCATAGAGAGAACGGCGTGACCGACAAGGCGGGAGCGCGGAGCATCCTTTAGCAGGAATCCGTGGGAACGGCACAGAGCGAGCGTCGACAGAACGCCGACGGAAACTAGGCCGAGCTTGATCTGCAGAAATCCAATGCCGCTGTATTCACTCGCCCGAACCAAAAAGAGCAGCGACCCCGATAAGAGCGCAAGGATCAAACCGCTTGCCGCAACAGGCACGAGCAGGCGGGTCACCGCGTCGCGAGGAATTCCCGGCCATGCGCCCAGCAGCCGCAGATTGAGCGGAACAACGGACCCGATCAGCAACGCGATTGCAAAGATGTGCGCGGCGTTAACTCCGGCATATGCCCAGCGTGAACCTCGCAGGGTTTGCGCAAGGTCCGTTCCCTCAAGCGCTGCGAACAGGGACTCCAAGGTTCTCAGTCGCGGCCGGGGTAAAGGATATACTCTCTTTCTCCCAGGAAAAGCCGTTCGACTTTGACCCTGCGTTTCGACAAGTCGGCGTCCGGCTCGCCGATCACTCGTATCTCGACCCCTGCGATCAAATCGCCGTCCTCAAGGCCGGCGCGTTCGTTTCGCCATGGCTGACCGACCTCGGCCGTCCACACCTCGCCTTCAACGTCGATCGTCAAAATCCCATGAGGATTGCCTAGGCGGACTGTCTCAATGATTCCAGTCAGATCGATATTGCCGCCGGTCGTCCACGACCAGCCATGATGGGCCTGCGTTCCAGTCAAAGGAATAGTGAATCCCAGAGATAGAACCGCGATGAACAAGCGCCTCTTCATAACGCGCCTCCGATTTCTAATGCGTCGCTTATACAGAATTCAGGAATTACAGGCTCGCGAACAATAAAGGAACAAGCGTTTTTCAAAATTTTGTGCGCGGTCGGCTCTATCTTCCAAAATTTTGATGCCGGATGGGCTTGTCAAGGTTGGCCGATGTGCCCGGAAGCATCAATTTTACGCAAACCGACCGCATTGCGAAGTAGCTTAGGGAACTAGTGCCAAAATGCAAGTGCGAAAACCGAACATCCGAACCCCCGCCGGCTGCGCGACGGCCATG
This sequence comes from Albidovulum sp. bin36, assembly GCA_002238565.1. Taxonomy (GTDB): domain Bacteria; phylum Pseudomonadota; class Alphaproteobacteria; order Rhodobacterales; family Rhodobacteraceae; genus JAPPFL01. The sequence goes on along the minus strand of MPMP01000124.1, from coordinate 1,186 downwards.
CGAAAATCGTTCAACAAGACAAGATAGGAGAACCGGCAGGGACTTGTGCTGCAGCTTTTAGCGGCCCACGCTTCAATCGATAATCCGATTCCAGTTTTATTCCTGACGACGTCGTGCATCCGGGCCGCCCGGTTCAGCCGTTCCAGACCTTGTTCGCTCCCGGCAGTGGCTGCGGCGCGGCGGGATGGTACCATACGAAGCGCCGCGGTCGAAAGCGAACAACCGGTTGCCGGGCATTCTCTGAACATCTCGGTGGCACTTGACCTCCAGCAATTTTGGGGAGCGCGTCGATGATCTCCGGCGGGGTTATCTCGGTCTCGGTTTATTCGGTACTCATTCGAACGAGCAATCACATTGCCAATAGCGGTTACCGGTTCTTGCGTTTACGGCGTATGGAAAACTTCGGCCGGTTCCGTCGTCGGGCGGCTCAGCCGGCGGTCCTTGATCCGCGTTCTTTTCTTCAGCGCGGAGCCACGTCCCGAAGGAACTGCGGGAGCGGAAACAGTAAAATCGGTTGCGGCGCTCGGCGGCGGCCTTCCCTTCAGTCGGGCGCACGGAACTCGGCGGCGGCAATTGCAGCGGGTCGTCGCCATTGGCCGCGTTGGTCCACGACACGAGATCCATGCCGGGGTTCAGAACCTTATCCAACTCGTCGACGGTGCCCGCGCCGTCCATGTTCGGAATCCGCTCGACCGACCTGCGCGAAATGACTAGGAGGCCATTCGTCAATTGCTCGTGTCAATGCTTCATGACATTCCAGGCCTTCAGAGCGCGCCCGCACATATCGCCGTGGCGGCCAGCCTCCAGGGGCGATCACGGCGTTGATGGCGGCGGTATGAGCAACCACGTTAAGTGAAGCAATTGGCGGTTCCCTCGTTCACGGTATTTGGGGAACCCCGGCACGATTGCGCAGTCCGCGCGGCGCGCTCCGGACAACCGTTCACGCCAGCGTTCAGGGGCATCGGCGGCAGTCGGACAACACGGATCATCACCGCTGGACCGAAGGCTTACTACACCCATCCGGTTTCTCCGTTCGGATGCAACATTTACAATCTACCAAGACTGTCTCCGCCAAAGTGGCTCGGCCCACATCGGGATGCCGCCGTTTCCCCGAAACGCGATCTCTCGAGCCCGTTCCGATTTCCGCGACTACCGGTACGTCTTCCGGCTGGTTCTTGAATGGGCC
>MPMP01000123.1 GCA_002238565.1 Albidovulum sp. bin36 | reverse complement strand
GGCGGTCCGTCACCTCGACGTGGCGCCATCCCGCTAGCGGAGCGTGCACCATGAACAGGTTCGCCGTGCCATTGCGCTCGTATTCGAAATCGTAGATGGCCGGCTGGCCGGGGCTTGTCGGCAGCGGCGCCCGGGTCTCCCTGGTCAGCTGCTTGCTCGACTCGTCCATGCAAACCGGAACGGTACCGTCGTCGAAGTCGCGGTGGTAGACCTTGAGCACGTCCGCCATCGCGAAGGCGAAGTCCTCGTTCTCCTTCGGCGGAATGCACCAGCAGTCCTTCAGCCACGGCTTGATGCTGTTTTTTTTAAAGTCTGGCGGACCGTCTCGTACGAGATGCTGTCCACCACCTCCAGCTCCACCAGGCGCTCGCCGAGCAAGTTCAGCGTCCAGCGGGCGCATCCGTCCGGCGGCTCCGAGCAAGCCAGCATCGTCAGCTTCGCCTCGCCCTCGCCGTCCAGCTTGCGCGGCTTGCGGTTCTTCTGGGGGCGGCGCCCCAGGGCGGCTTGGAGGCCCTCCAGGACGCAGCGGCGGCGCACGCGCTCAACAGTCGCGACGGTGGTGTCGAGAACCGACGCGATGCTCGCATCCGCCAGGGCTCCGTCCTTGCGGTTCTCGTCCGCAAGGAGCAGTATATGGGCGCGGCGGCGGCGCTCCTTCGATCCCTGTCCGTCAACTACCGATTTGAGCTCGGTGCGCCCCTCGCTCTCCAGCTTCACGCGATACTTCTTCCTGCCAACGATCTCCATGGCCTGTATTCCCTCCGTGCCCGGTCAGCCGGAATCGTTTCGCAAATAAAATCGAGTCGTCGGAGCCCTGCTCAAGCCTCCGGAACTCCCGTCTGACCGGTTGTTTGATTTTTGTTGCCGGGAGCATATTACGGGTTTCGGGAAATGCAAGCCTTGAACAGGGCCAAATATCCGCTATTTCAATTTTGACATAGTACTAGTCAACCATTTTAGTCTGTTCCTGTATGATAAGGAGCTAAGCGTTGATTTGAATGCCCCTGCCGTGAATGCCGTCGACATCGGTCGGCCGCTGCGAGCTGGAAGTATTGCCCGATGCTCCGGATTTGAACGAAGTCCAATACCTGAAAGCTCAAGCATTGGACTAGTTCCGCGATTTCCGTTCGCTGCCGTTTCGTTCGAAATCTTGCTCACTCTGAATTGCAAGCCGACTGGATTGATTCACGAAGGCCTCGCAGGCTGGTTCGAATCCATGCGTAGAAACGCCTAGCGAATAGTTCGAATCCGAGTCACCGGCCAGAAGTATGGCCGAGACCGGACGCAGACCGCCGACTACGGTCAGCGCGAACGGCATGTAGCCTCCGAAGCCGACAAATGCTTGCTGCCCGACCAACACGAGCCCAGCGTTTTCGGCCATCAGATTCCAGAGGCTGGCGAGCGACAGGTGATGGAAGATTTCGCACATCGGCCGCATGTCGGCTCTTTCGGCACACAATGGCGCGGCCGCAAGGACCGTCAGCGGCTAGGAGCGCAATTACGGCTGCAGCGCGTGAAGTCCTGTTGGCTCGGGAAACGACGGGACCGCACACTGCTCGGCCCTCGGGAAACGGCCGTCGGGACGCACGGTCAGGACTAGGAGGAAGGCGATGTGGCCGGCAAACAATTGCCAGCCTGGATCAATCTTCGCTCCGACAGGCGACGAAAAATTTTCGGAGCGGTGTTTAATATGCATGGCGCCGTTCGAACCGGATTCCTGGGCGGAATTCGTCCAAGCGGCTAGCAGTTCCTGAATTGCCCGCAAAGTGACAGTAAAGTTGCCATCGATATTTATCGAGTCGTTCTGAAGATAATTGTTATTGCTGATCTCAATAATCTGATTTAGGAATCGCGGTGGAGACGTGGCCGAGTGGTTGAAGGCGCTCCCCTGCTAAGGGAGTAGGCGGGGAACCGCCTCGAGGGTTCGAATCCCTTCGTCTCCGCCAGAAAGGGTGTCAAAAAGCGCAACCGCCGATCCGCGTCCGCGGTGTTTGCCGCGCTGGCCGACCATTCCCCGATTCGGGCCTGGATGTCCGCCGATTCGGCCGCTCCCTACTACTGCCTTCCGATCAAGTCGATAGCGTGCGCGACCGGCCTCGCCTCCTCCACCGTAAGCAGGGCGATAAGCGGTCTCGTCACGCTCGGGCTAGCGGAGAGGCGGCAGCGCGGCGAAGGGATGGTCTGGGGCATCAGCCTGGATCCGGTGATTCGGAGCTATTCGCGAATCGCAGGCGATCGCAAGCGGAATCGCGAGCGGCACGGAGAGGAATTCCGCGCGATTCGCGACGATGTTCGCGCGCCTCTGGGGAGGGATGCGAAGGCCTTGCGCCAGAGGGAATTCTCCAAATCGGCCGAGGACGGTTTGCGCCGAATCGACCGGCTGCGTCGCGAGGCGAAAAGGATTCTCGCGCTGGCGGGGGAAAGGCCGCAGCGAATCGCCGCCCTGATACGGGCGACGAAGGCCCTGGTCGCCGAACTGACCGGCGATCAGGAGAAGGGGCCGCGGCGACCGAGAGCGATGTCTTGCCGTCGACGCTTCGCGCCGCCGAGCAAGCGATCGAAGGCTCACCGCTGAATTCGGCGGCGAAGGGCGAATTGCCGGCCGGAGCGGAATCGATTCGCGAGAGGGCACTATCCGACGGCGATTCGGCGCTGCCCATGCGAATTCTCGCCGAATGGCGGTCCCGTGTCATCGCCGAAATGACCGAATCAAGACGATCCCGGACGGAAATCGGGACGGCGATTCGAGCAATTGCGGAACCGTAAAATCTCGTCCTGTTATATGTCACCCAATTAAAAAAAAGACTCTAGTAACAGTGACACGGGACGCGGCGGGAGCCGCGGGACGGATGCCGCCGTCGATGCCGCGGCATCGATCATGAGCGAGCGATTCGCCGAATCGGCGAGAAAGGCGGCGAAGGAGGAGCATACCGGCGAAAGCCTGGCGTGGGTCGCGGGCGATCTGCTGTGCAGGCCTGCGCCCTGGTCCCGCTGAGTTTCTCCGGGCCTGTCGGTCGGCATTACGATTCGTAGACGTAGCGGCGATGCGCAATCCGGACAATCAGAATTCGGATGTCCCTGTCGTTGATTTCAGCGATAATTCGGTAGTCTTCGACACGATATCGCCAGAGATTGTGGTGCTGACGCCCGTGCAGCGGTGAACCAAGCTGCCGGGGGTCTTCTATGCCAGCCAATCTGAGTTCGAGAAAATCCCGAATGCGGTGCTGGACCTGCTGATCGAGGCGACGAACGGATTTCCGAACACTTCCGGCATACTCAATCGTCCAGGCCACGCCACATCTCTTCTGCAGTCAGCACCTCTTCTTCACCCTTCCTGATGCGTTCCAGGATCTCGCTGCCCAGATACGCGTCTTCCATGTCCTCGATCTTCTCGATGATAGCCTCGCGGGCATAATGGCTCTTGGTTCTGCCCGTTTTTCTGGCAAGAGCTTCAAGACGGGATTCAATGTCGGCCGGAAGGCGGAGTGACAGCATGGGAACCTCCTGATCGCACGACATGTATGACAAATCCGGCAGCATGTCGAGGCTCCCATTTTCCGGACAGGCCCCGTCCGATAGGGGTCCGGTGAATAGTCGGGGCAGCAGGGCAGGGCGGCAAACCTCAATTCCAGCAATGCCGGCGTTTCACATGACTGGTACTGAGTGAATCTCGCTAGTGGAGTCTTTAACGTACAGCGCATTCGCCAGAGTGAACACAGGCATGAGAACAACCAGGGCAGGGGCATTCGATTGCATCAACTCGCCATCGACTGATCGGACAGGCTCAACTGCGCCCTTTCGCCAGGATACTGCGCTCCTTCCTTGCGGCGCCACATGAATGTAATCTTGATTCCAATCTTTAGGCTACAGGCAACCGATACCAGTGCCGAGCAGGCATCGTTCGCAGACATTCCCTGAAATGAAATATCAACTTCGGAAAGATAGCGGTAGCCTTCGTTTACCTTGCGGCCCTTCACTATGTTGGCCGGACACATGCGCCAGAGCCTGTCAAAATCTCCGAGTTGCTCCATCCCCAGGATCAACAACCCTTCAAGCAACCGATTCCAGTTCGGTTTGACAATGCCTTGCCCCGCCACCGATGCATCCAGAATTTTCGTGTGCTTCAAGTCCGGTAGAGCTTGCGGATCAATTTCTCGCTCCACTGTTTTTGCATTTTGTGACGATCCTGGATGTCCTTCCGAGAACTCCAACGCATCCAGGGCGCGGTTGATGATAATGTCCGGTGTATCTACAAACGGCTTTGCATGACGCTGAAGGCGCTCAAAGGTGGCCCGATCGATTTCAATATTTTTCATAGCTCCTCATTAATATAGCTTTAGGGAAATATGGATTATATATATGGCAGCCACGGCGTCAATACCACGACGCCGCGAAAGTAACTTTTTTTATTTTTTTGTTCCGAAACTGAATTTTTCTCTGACAGCGCAACATTTGATTTGTTACGCGCCTTGGCATGCAAGTTTCCGATTCGAAAAGAGGCGACATTTTTCCACGCGACGTGACTGTGCGGCAGGTGCGAGGCTACGCCGAGCAGCGGCGATGGGACGCCCTTGCCGCGCGCCACCACTATCTTTCCTTCAAGAATTTCTACGGCCGCGCGCCTCGCCACGTGGCGGGAGGCGGGAGGCCTAGGTTGCTCTGATCGGCTGGCAGGCGGGGGCATTCAAGGTCGGCGCGCGCGACGCCTGGGTCGGCTGGACGCGCGATCGGCGGTTCTCGCGGCTTCATCTCGTCGCGAACACCACTCGCTTTGTCATTCTCGACGAGGACCGGGTTCCCAACATGGCTTCGCGGGTGCTTGGGCTGAGCCTGCGGCGCCTGTCCGGCGACATGCTGGGGCTGCACGTCTATCCCGTGCTCGTCGCCGAGAACTTCGTGGATCCGTCAAGATTTTCAGGTGCTTGCCACCGCGCTTCGAACTGGCATTCGCTGGGTCCGACCAATGGCATTTCGTTAGATTGAAATCATTGCGCCTAATAAATTTAACTAAGTCTCAACCATTAGATTTATATCTGGATTTCGCGCGCGATTATTTTTTTGCCTTGGGGTTGACACGAGCCCGCCGCCATGGACCCGCGAATAGCCGCCCTCAAATCCACGACGTTCCTGGGCCGCCGCTTCACACGCGGCAGATCGCCGACATCCAGGAGACCGTAGCGCTTTTTCCCAACGGTGGATCAATTCCACGGTCGGAGCGAGCGCGGCGTCCGCTAGGAGCTCTACGCCCATTTCAACCTGATCGCCATGGCCCGCCTGTTCTCCAAACATGGCGACGGTATTCTGGACGAGATGGACGAAAGCGGACCGACCGCGAATGAAGACGAACTTTACGAACGCGCTGGCCATGCTGGCCCTCGACCTCGAGGAGATGACCCTCCTGGATGCGGCCTCGCTCGCCGGGACGGTCGTTCCCGCGCCGATCAAGAAAGCCCGTCGGAAAGTGAAGCCGAAGACGATAGCGGATAACATGAACCGGAACCAAAAAGGTACATAAACAGATCTAAACGGGTCGAAGAGGCCAATGCGCAAGCGCGGCTTTAAGGAAATGACAGCGAATCGTTACGGAAATGCCATTGCGTGCTCCCGGGCGCCGTATCGGCGGATCCGGTCACAAAAAAGCTTTCCTTACTAGGCTATCTAGGATTTCAAGCGGTGAATCCGCGATCGGCGCGGCCAAAATTCAACTTACTCAAAATAGTAATCAGGATACGTATTGGTCCGGAATTTCGTAACGGCCTGAAAACCCATTGCCATCCGGCGCATCCGCCGGACTGAGTTGTTTCATCCCGATATCCGACGACCGCCTCGGAATTTGTGCATAAATTCTTCCGGAAGCAGTAGCCGCGCCCGTGATCCTATTTCTAACTTCCTGCTTCCTTCGACGCGAACCGTAATTTGGCCGTATACCTCGTGCTGAACGTAAACCATGGTGTCCGAGCCAAGCTGCTCGGAATACCGGATCTTTCCTTCCAGCGTACAGTTTTCGTCGCCAAGCCCAATGTGCTCCGGGCGGACGCCTAAAGTATCGCATCCCAGTTGCGATGCAACGGGTCCTTCGAAGAAATTCATACTCGGAGCACCGATGAATCCTGCAACGAAGGGAGTCTCCGGACCGTCATATAGATCCATCGGAGCACCCTGTTGCTCGATTCTTCCGCAGTTGAGTACAACGATTTGGTCCGCCATGGTCATTGCCTCGACTTGATCATGGGTGACATAGATCATCGTAGCGCCGATTTTGGAATGGAGTTCGGCTAGCTCCACCCGCATTTGACCGCGCAGAGACGCATCCAGGTTTGAAAGCGGCTCATCGAATAGGAAAACCTTGGGATCTCTTGTAATCGCACGTCCTATCGCGACACGCTGTCTCTGCCCGCCGGAGAGTTGTTTCGGCTTTCGATCAAGCAAATTCTCCAGCTGTAGGATTTCCGCAGCTTCCCGAACGCGCTTATTGATCTCCGCATTCGGCCTTTTCGCGAGTATCATACCGAAACCGATGTTCTCCGCGACGGTCATGTGCGGATAGAGTGCGTAGGACTGGAACACCATCGCGATGCCGCGTTGCGACGGTTCCTTGTAGGTAACGTCCAGCCCGTCGATTTCGATAGAGCCGGAGGAAACCTCTTCGAGGCCCGCAATCATTCGTAATATCGTGGACTTGCCGCAACCCGATGGACCCACTAGGACCGTGAATGAGCCGTCGGGCACTTTGAGCGACAGGTCGGGAATTACTTCGGTGTTTCCGAAGGACTTCCGCACCGACTTCAGCAGGACTTGTCCCATAGCGCTATCCTTTGATGCCTGTGCTGGCTATCGATGCGATGAATGCCCTCTGTAGAACGAGATAGAAGGCGAGGACAGGCAACGTGATGATCGTCAGATAAGCCATAATCTCGCCCCAGGCGGTGTTGAGCTGGAAGAAGTATTGCAGTCCCAGCATGACGGGGCGATATGTTTCCTCTTGGACGACCATGATCGGCCATAGCAATTGGTTGTTGTACATCACCAGAAATTTCAGTATCGCGGCCGTCGCGATCACTGGTCCCGAAAGCGGAATTATCACGCGCCGGTACACTTGGAACCAGGTTGCGCCGTCGATTCTTGCCGCTTCGACGAGCTCCGTGGGAAGGTCCCGAAAATACTGGACGAAAAGAAATATTGTAAGAGCGTCAGCAATAAACGGGATGATTTGAACATGATAGCTGTTTAGCCAGCCAGTCTTGAAACCGTCCAGCCCCAACCAAGGAAGATTGTTGACGATAAGAAGAAGGGGCACGGCGATGGTCTCGAAGGGAACGATGAATGTCGCCAGAATCACGGCCATCAACACGCTGCGCCCGAACCACTGTAAAAACACGAACGAGAAAGCCGCGAGGGACGAAAGAAGTAGCGAAAGGCAAACGGTTACGGCGGTGATAAACACGGAATTGAACATGAACAGCCGTATTGGCGCTCGATCGAAGGCCGCGCTGTAATTTTCGAGGGAAAGGTCCCCTACCGGAAGAAACGCTCTAAGCGAAGCACTGTCGCGAAGCAGCTGCAGGTCGGGTTTGAATGAAGAGATAACCATAAAAACGATAGGAAAAATAAAGATCAGCGCTATCCACGCCAAAAGCACGTATTTTAGCACCAGCCTTACGAACTTGTGAGCGGGCATCAATCTCGCTCCCTTGTAAGGTAACGCTGAAAAAGCGATATCGAAAGAACGAAAAGAAACAACAGCACCGATATCGCCGAGCCTCCGGCAATATCCTGTTTCTCGTATCCGCGCACGACGGCCTGAAACACCAGGCTCTGGGTTGAATCAAGCGGGCCGCCTCGGGTCATAACCTCTATCTGAGGATACAGCGTAAACGCCTGCATGGTTATGATCACCATGACCAATATCGCTGTGTTGCGAAGTCCCGGCCAAGTTACGTAGCGAAACTTCTGCCATTGAGTCGCTCCTTCAATTCGAGCGACCTCATAGAGCGGCTGGGGGATTGTCTGAAGCCCGGAAAGCCAGATAACCATATGGAACCCAACCCCCTGCCACACCGACATTGCCATAATCGCCGGAAGCGCCGTTGAAGTGTTTCCCAGCCAGCTAACCGGTTCAATGGCCCCGAAACTGAAAACGCCGAGCAAAGTATTCAGAATTCCGTTTTCTCCGTCGTAAATGAACCGCCAAAGCATGGATACAACGACCATCGATATGACTACCGGCGCAAAGTAGATCGTTCGAAAAACGTTTATACCTCTTAGCTTCTGGTTGATTAGAAGTGCTAATATCAACGCGATTCCGGATTGAACCGGAGCCACTACCACCACGAACAGAACCGTATTCCGCACGGCCTTGATGAAAACGACATCTCTGGCGAGAACCACGAACTGCCGGTCGTCAGAAATGCCGAGCCTGAACCATTCTCGCATTCGGTCCAAATGAGGATAGTCCGGATTTCCCCGAGTGAAATTCCTAACTCGCGGGTATTCTGTCTCTCCGTCCGTCACCCTGATGGTGCCGTCATCGTTCGTAATCGGATCAATCGTCAGAAACCCGATGCCAAGGAGCCTCTGGTAATTCCTCAAGCCGACGAATTCCGTAGGGTTCGGCGAAATCAGCCGCTGATTTGTCAGTGAAAGCCCAAACGCCATTACGAATGGCGTAATGAGAAACAAGAATACGAGCAGGCACGCTGGAAGCGCCATCGCCCAACCGGTGCGATTCTGACGCCTTCGTGCCGCTCGTCGCTCCGTTCTCACCTAGAGCTCCGTATCCTGAATGCTCCCGGCGGCGCAACGCCGCCGGAATTTTTGTAGGTATAGCTGGACTTGGCGATAGACTTACATATAGCCGCCGTTGGCCTCGATATCCGCGTCGATTTCGTCCGCCGCCTGGTCGAGAGTGTCGGCGACATCGGCACCATTCGCGATATCCGCCAAGGCCTTTTCAAAGACTCTGCCGCCGACGATGTATGCGGGAGTTACAGCGCGCAAAGTCGCTTGATCGTTGGAAAGTTCGAAGAATACTTCGAGCGCTCCGCCGGGCCTGTACTTTTCAGACATTTGGGCGGATTCCGAGGTTGGCGGAATCAAACCGATACCGTCGGAGAACGCCGCCAAATACTTGTCTTGAATAGCGAATTCGATAAACGCGCTCGCACCGTCCTTATTTTCCGAAATTGCCGAAATCCCGAATTGCCAACTAGCGGCGCCAATCTTCGGACCGTTGCCGAAATCGGGCGCCGGCAGAAAGAGCATGTCGTCACCGAATTGTCCCAGGGGAGGAAGCGCTGACCAGTTGCCGTTCCACTGAAGCGCGTATTTGCCGTCAAGAAATCCCGTCTCGCGGTCGGCGCCGTCCTGGTCCGTTCCCGGAACGAGGTTGCGTTCAAAAAGGGACTGCCACCACTCGCCGAATGCCAGTCCGGCATCGCCGTTTAGCGAACCGTTGGCCATGTTGGCGGAAACGTCGATAATGTCTCCGCCGTGACTCTGGAGAAACGGTCCGAAGGCGTACGGATACCACTCGCCGGTCCAAGCCATGCCCAAGTCCAATGCGTATTCGAACTCGCCGCTTGAGGCTAGCTTTTCAAGCGCCGAATCGAACTCCTCGCCGGTCCAAGGACTATCCAGCGAAGGCACGCGGATATCGTTTGCTTCCAAAACGGACCTGCGGGCGTATATCGCGCAGGCCGCGTCCCATAATCCGATCGCGTAGACTTCGCCGTTCCAGCGGCCGACAGCTCCCGGGAGGAAACCCTCTAGTTTAGCTTCGTCGATTGTAAGCGGCGCCAAATAACCCGCCCATGCCCAATTCGGAAGAATTGGCCCGTCGACATCGAGAATGTCGGGTAGGTTTTCAGCCAGCGCCGCGGCATTGACGGAGTCGTTATAGGAAGCTTGGGGAAACGACTCCAGCTCCACCACCCAGTCTGACTGACTGGCGTTGAAGTCGTCGATTATCTGGTTGACAAGATTGCTTTCCACTTCGTTGCCCGCGCCGTGATACCACATGCTGAGTTTGGTTTGGGCGCTCGCGCCACCCGCCATTACACCAACCGCTGCAACGGCAGCGGCAATTGTTCCAATTTTCTTCATTTGTCTCTCCTTTCCGAACAGCCTGGTTCTAGGCAGGCCACACAGGCTAATTCTCCTCTGCAAAAAAAGCATTTGACATTGATTCGCCGAAAATGTCAACGTTGTCAAAATTTCCTTGGCGCTGGGCACGGCCAAATGCCAATGTTGGAAATAAACTGAAGAAAAGGGCTGGTAGGGGCAAAAAAGCGGTGCGCGAAAAATCCGTAACGATAGAGGAAGTCGCTCGTCGATCCGGCGTGTCACCCAAGACCGTCAGTCGAGTTGTAAACCGCGAATCCGTAGTTCGTCAGGAAACGCGTGAAAAAGTTTCAAGAGCTATCAAGGAGCTCGGCTATCGCCCCCATCCCGGAGCGCGAATAATGCGCGGGCGAAGATCAGGCATTATCGGTATGATAACAAGCGCGATTTCTGAAACTGGACAGCCGGCTAGTGAAACCGGGCTATCCTCCATCCACATAGTTCGCGGCGTTCAGGAAGTTTGTCGAGCCAAGGGTTTCACTCTCATGATCGCGGATTCCAGGGGGAAACCCGGTGAAATCGAACAGCTTACCGAGATATTCAACAATCATCGCGTGGAAGGCGTCATTTACGCTGCCGACCATCACAAAATGGTTGAATTTGAAATTCCTTCTGGCACTCGCGCAGTATTGGCAAACTGTTTTGGCTCGCCGGATATCGCCGCCGTCGTTCCGGATGACGCCATAGGGCAGAAACTTGCCGCCAACCATCTGTTCGAATGCGGACATCGCAGAATCGGCATGGTCGCACTTAATCCGGAAGTACTGGCCGCTCACCTAAGGCGCAAGGGTTTACGGGAAGCCTGTGAATTGGCGGGAGTTCCCCAGAATGTCGCGCACTATCGAACTGGGATCGACCCGAATCGACTTCGGGGCAAGTTCTGCGCGCTGGAAGAAGCGATCCGTTCGCTTTTGTCGTCCCCTGAACGGCCAACCGCTATCATGTTCGGCAATGATCTTCTGGCGCTGCGCGCCTGGCCCGCCCTGGCGTCGGCGGGAATTTGCATCCCCAGGGATCTTTCGGTCATAGGCTTCGACAATGACGAGAGAATATGCGACGCGTTGATACCGCGCCTCACGACGGTCGCCCTGCCTTATTTCGAAATCGGTTGCCGGGCCGCGAAGATGCTATTCCAAATGATCGAACGCGGCGCAATCGTCTGCAAAATTGAAAAGGTGCCTTGCTATTTGGTTCGTCGAGAAAGTACCGGAAGTCCATCAAGTGGTGACGACGATACTCGGTCGCAAGGTAAAAAGTTTAGGAATCATTACGCATGCTAGCATTCGAGGAAGATTGGATTTGGGATTTCTGGCTTGCCGAAAGCGAAGGTCTTTGGCACATTTTTTTCCTCAAGGCTCCAAAGGCAATTGGAGATCCGGAATTAAGGCACTGGAACGTCTCGCAAGGACACGCGGTGTCCCGAGATCTCGTCAATTGGAAATACCTGGGAACTGCCTTCACGCCAAGCGACACAAAGAACTGGGACGATTTTACTACTTGGACCGGATCGGTGGTGGAGTGCAGTCAGGGGAAGTGGCATCTGTTCTATACCGGCTCTAGCAGAAGCGAACGAGGATTGAAGCAGCGCATCGGCCACGCGGTGAGTTCGGATCTGCACAATTGGAGTCGGGTCGGCGACGGATTGGCGCTGGACTTGGATGCGAACCTATATGAAGAATTCGACGGTTCCGTATGGCACGAACGAGCAATGCGAGATCCCTGGGTTATGCGAGATTCGGACGGAGAAGGCTGGTTGATGTTCTTCACGGCTAGAGTTTCCGGGCACTCCGAAAGCAACGAGGGCGGAGCGATCGGACTAGCTAAATCGAAAGACTTATATACTTGGGAAATTCGCCCGCCGATTTATTCCGGTAGTTTTGGGCAACTCGAAGTTCCTCAAGTCGTCAGGTTCGGCAGCAAATGGTATTGTTTATTTTGCACTCGCAGTTGCGATTGGTCGCAAGGTTTTCGCGAAACATACTGCGGTCCACCGGTTTCCGGTACGCACTACCTGATTGCGGATTCCTTGGCGGGACCTTGGAATCTAGCTAACGGGCCGTTCTTGGATGGCTCGGAACCAAGCCGACGATACGCGGGAAAGGTCGTAAAACACGATGGACAACTCTTGTTTCTAGGATTTCTGGATCGAAGTCACGACGGCAGCTTCATCGGAGCGGTAAGTGACCCCTTGCCCGTAAAAGTTGAAGGGGACGGAAGACTTGTGATTCTCAATCCATAACAGCTAGCGGAAGCGTATTGGAAACAGGTTGCGCAACTAAGGCCAAGAGCATTGATTTGGGTGGTAAACCGTTTACGAGATCGGTTCGCTGAATGTAAGTTGGCCGTTTTCGGTTCCCAACATGGTAATTCGTACCACTGGAGACGCCACAATTCGCTAATTCGAAAGTGAATTTGCTCGCTGCGTGGACTTGCCAGTGGGACAAATCGGCATCTTGACTTTGGCGCTACCTTATAGGTTTTCGGCTAGCCAAATTAGGCACGTCCTCCCAAACACAAACCGATCCGCTAAATATTTATTGCTCGCCGACACCATATATAGCCTACCCAGGTCTTGTTAATCCGTATGATTCGTTTCCGTTTCGCCGATCTCTGACTTATAGGGACAGGACATTCATATCGCGGTAGGAATGCAGGTTTCCCGGCACCCCCCGCGCAGATCCCGGCGTGAGCGTTAACGCACCGGGCTCCTCCTTCGGGTCCTGACGACTAGCAGTTGGCTCGGCCACGGGTGGCGGATTTTGCGCTTGGGCCAGTGGGCATCGACGAGGGTCCGGATCTCCCAATGGCATTGCTCGGCAACGACCCCTCCTACCCGGCCCCGAGCTATAATGGCCAATGTGCAGCTTGCGCCAGAGGGAATTTTCCAAATCGGCCGAGGACGGTCTGCGCCGAATCGACCGGCTAGGTCGCGAGGCGAAGAGAATTCTCGCGCTGGCAAGGGAAAGGCGGCAGGGAATCGCCGTCGTGATTCGGATAACGAAGGACCGGGTCGCCGAATTGATCGGCGATCCGGAAATGGGGGCCACGAAAACCGCAAGCGATGTCTTGCTGTCGACGCTTCGCGCCTCCGAGCGAGCTATCGAAATCTCTCCGCTGATTTCGGTGGCGAAGGCCGAATTGCTGGCCGGCGCTGAATCGATTCGCGAGAGTTTGCGGTTTCAGGCCGTGGAAGCGTAGAGAAATACACCGAGTTGCTGATGTTATTCTGGGGCGGGCCCGAAGTAGAACAATAGAGACGCAGGGTCGATGGCGAAGCGAATTCTTTCAAGAAGTCCGGTGTATCCCAAAAAATTCCCTCTTCGCCATTCGTTGCAGACGAAGAGAGTAGCATCAATCTCCAGAGATTGTCCTTCTTCGGCGACCAGCACGATCGGGCATCTTTCGAGGGTCCCCGTCATGGGACCAGCAGCCGTCTGCAGGTGTGTGTTGGGTCCATTAGCGCCAAGTCCCAGAGTTTTATTCAACTCAGCATTCAGAACAACCCAAGGTGTGGCCGGATCCAATCGAGCAAGCGTGGCGACTTTTTTGTCACCCTGAATGATTATCTGAACGTGTATGGAAGTTTGACCAGATTCCAAAGACTTGTCTTCTTCATAGTAGCTAGCAGCGTTGGGGGCGAATGAATCCCCATTCAGGTTTAGCATGGCGACATTTACTCGGACATCAAGTGTTGAATAAACGGAGGCTTCTTTCGTTCGCTGCTAGTATCCAACTTTGCGAGCAATTCATTAAGGGTGTCCGCCAACGCGATCAGGCGATCTCCATCAAGTGCAATCCATTTTCCGCGATACTCTTGACCATGTTGCTTAATCCAGGTAATCTCTAGCTGCCGTCCAGTTGAAGCCCAACCCGTCGGTGACACTCGACCAGGTGAAATCGCCCGGAGTAGGCTTGCGATTTGCCGATCTTCCGGGTATCGACTCGATCCAATCTCAAGTGCACGGCGCGCGTCGCGAATCTTTTGCTGGTCAAGCAATTTTTTCACACGCTCGATCAACAAGAATGGGTGAGCGTCGGGAGTGGGAAATCTTGGAGAGCTGATGTGACCCAACGGCGTCTGGCCGGGCTGTGTGGGAATGCTAGTTCTATCTTCAACAAAAGCGTATGCGGCCGCCGCTGGATTGGTTCCAAGCTTGGTGGCGATGCCGAGAAATGCTCTGTGATTGGTATAGCTCACGATCCGGGGCCAAGGGCGTTTCAATGCCGGAAGTACTTCATGTAGAGCTGTGTCTTGTTGAGCTGGCGAAATGGATGTGTTCCACGATAGGGCTGGTATGGGCGAGGCACCGAGCAAATAGGGTCTGAATTGCATGACCGGCTCTACTTGCCCGAAAAATACGTCTGCACGTAGCGGTGCCGACAATGGGTGGAGTTTTTGCAGCAGGTTGGGTTCTGCTTGAACAGCAGGCAAAGCGGGAGGTCTGGAATTCGCAACCGCATAAGGTTCTATGCTCACCAATCCGCCTCCAGATCTACCAAAGCAAGCAGACTGTTACCGTGTTCAACAACCGCGTCCTTTAGTTCCACAGCAGAAATCTTATTTGCGTCAAAGCCCATTGCGATACGTACAAAGACGCAGTCTGAGAACTCCCCTGACATGTCCAACGTGATCGAGGAATGGAGTCGTAGATCGTGCTGCCCCAAGTAATAGGTAACGGAATTTCCGATTACGGAATCGGAGTCTTGGGATGGCGTAGAAATGAATTGGCGAGTGTGATCTACCGGAAGCATGTGTTCCAAAGTGGCGTGAAAAGAGAACTGAACCAAGTAGTGTCCGTATGAGTTAGGTGCCAGCATTTCATTGACCGCGCCGAAAAAAGAAGATGACAGGCGTGAAATTTTATCTATGTCAAATGAATGTGGGCTGAACAAAGCAATTTGCGCTCTGTCCATGGATATTCGAGCAACTCCATTGAACGGCCGTAACTCGAAGATAACATTTGCGTGGCCTATTGGATTGGTTTCTTGATCAATTCGGATATCTGCGCCGCGAATGGGACAATAAGCTGAGAGGCGGGACGTAACGACATTGAGTACATCGGAGTTTCCATGAAGAAGATTGAATGCAGGTGCTGCAAAAAATCCTTCGATGGAAAGATCGCTTTTCTTGACTGCAAATTTGGTCACCGACGACCCCCTAACCTATGACAGGGACTGAAATGCCTCAATCGTTGATAAGTCTGTACAACTATATATGCGTTGGTCAAGTGCATACCAACATGGGGGTGTAGCCCAGATTATCGCAAATCGGCGTATCCGATCGATTCGCGCCCATGCAATGGACCTGAAGTCGCTATTTTGTCTGCCAAACAAGAACCAAACACGATGCAACAAGGACATGTGTCAACAATCTGGGTTGCACCCCCAACATGGAAAGGGCTGGGAGTAGGCCAAGGTGGCACTGGGGCGGCCGCTCTCGCCCGCGCAAATCCATGAAGCCGAGATCGAATCGGACGAATTAGGTCGCGCGCCTAAACCGGCCCCCCAAAACCGGACACTGAATCCGGCCCACAATCCGGAGCAGGGGCTCTTCTTTTCCGATTGGGGCGATTCCTTATTCTAACCTGATTACCACCCTGCATCAGTGAATTTTTTCGCGAACATCTCTTGCCATTCGGAAACATTAAGAGTATAAGCAAGAGTGCGAAACAAGCACTCCGGGAAAATCCATGGCGAAGAGAAACATAGTCCAGTTCCAGAAAGGAATGAGCATCACAATGTTCCTGGAGGACTTCGGCACGGAGGTGAAGTGTGCCGAAGCGCTGGCGAAGCTGCGATGGCC